>JASHVE010000491.1 GCA_030039675.1 Acidobacteriaceae bacterium
GTGATGATGCGCATCAGCCGCGAGGAAGAGCACTTCATCGGGCGGGCGAGGCCAAGCATCGAGGGCCGCGCGAAGATCGGCTTTGACAAAACCGGCAAGATCACCGCGATCGACATGTTCACGGTGACCAACAGCGGCGCATATGACGCCGTAAGCGATGGCGCCACCTCGGGGCGCATCACGTCGCTGCTCTATCAGCCGCCGGCAATGCGCTGGCGCGGCGTGACTGTGATGACCAATACGCCGACGCGGAGCGCGCAGAGCGCGCCGGGCGGCATGCAGGCCATTTCGATCATAGAGCCGATTCTGGCGAAGGCGGCGCGCAAGCTGGGCGTGGACCAGGTGGCTCTCCGACGCGTGAACTGTCCGGAAGGGAAGGCGCAGTATGGTCCGCCCAACCACGAAGGGAAGCGCGCGTATACGACGAGTTGCTTCTTGAAAGATGCGCTGGACCGCGGCGCAGAGCAGTTCCGGTGGCAGGAGCGCGTGGCGCAGCCCAAGCGCATGGGCTCGAAGGTGCGCGGCGTGGGTGTCTCGCTGAGCACATATGTAGGCGGCACGATCGGCTTCGACGGGTTGATGGTCATCACGCCAGAGGGAAAGGTGCGTTTTCATTCGGGCATCGGCAACCTCGGTACCGAGTCGGTGATCGATGTGCATCGCGCGGCGGCCGAGGTGCTGGATGTGCCGTGGGATATGTGCGAAGTGGTGTGGGGCGATACCTCGCGAATCTTCCCCTACACGTGCGCCTCGGGCGGCAGCCAGACTACACACGCCATGACCCGCGCAGCGCACTCTGTGGCGATGGAGTGCCGGCAGAGGCTGAAGGAAGTGGCAGCGAAGTCGCTGGGCGGCTCACCCGACGATTATGAAGTTGCCAATGCACGCGTCTTCCGCAAAGGCGGCGGTGCGGGGCTGAGCTTTGCCCAGGCGGGGCAGAAGGCCATTCAGTTGGGCGGCATCTACGACGGACACGAGGCACCGGCGGATGTGCACAAGCTGACCAAGCAATCGGTTGGGCGGCTGGCCGGACGCGGACTCGTAGTTTCGGCGAAGGACAAGTATCCGCGCGATGGCGATACCTACTCGTACGTGGCGAGCTTTGCCGAAGTGGAAGTGGATGTGGAGACCGGCAAGTATTACCTCACAGATTTTCTCGCATACGCCGACGTGGGCACTGTGCTGCATCCGCGTTCGCTCGGCGGGCAGGTTTTGGGCCGCTCGACGCTGGGCATCGCGCACGCGATCGGCCAGAAGTGGGTCTTCGATCCGCAGTATGGCGTGACGGTGGCAAAGCGGTTCTACCAGAACAAGCCGCCGACGATTCTGGATGTGCCGGTGGATATGCAATGGGCCGCGCTCGATGTTCCCGATCCGGAAACGCCCGTGGGCTCACGTGGAATTGGCGAGCCTCCCGTAGGAGGTGGATGCGCGGCAGTACTCAATGCACTGTCCGATGCGCTGGGCGATGAGATCTTCCAGCGTGCGCCGGTCTATGCGGATACCATTCTGGCGTCCTATGAAGCGGGGCGTCCGATGCAGCATCCCCTTATGGCGAATATTTGACGGCCAACATTTGTTAGGACGGGAACGGAGACAGCTATGGCAGTAATACGCGACGTAATGCCCGCCTTCGATCTGCTGCAGCCAGACTCGGTCGCTGATGCGCAAAAGATCTTGCGACAGAACGGCAGCGATGCCTGGGTGATGGCCGGCGGATTGGACAGCTTTGACTGGCTCAAAGACCGCATCAAGAAGCCTAAGGTGCTGGTGGATATCAGCGGGATCGATGAGCTGAAAGGAATTCGCACATCGAGCGACGGCATCGAGATCGGCGCGATGACGACGCTCACCGAGATTTCGAATCATCCCGAGATCAGGAAAAACTACAGCGTGCTTTCGCAGGCGGTGGCCCTGGTGGCCTCACCGCAGATCCGCAACCAGGGCACGATCGGCGGCAATGTCTCGCAGGACGTGCGCTGCTGGTATTACCGTGGCGGATGGCCATGTTATCGCGCTGGCGGCAATATTTGCTATGCCGACACGCCAGTCGGTCGCAACCGCGAGCACGCTATCTTTGGAGCGGACCGCTGCGTCGCGGTGCACCCTTCCGACTCGGCGCCCGCTCTGATCGTGCTTGACGCGAAGTTCGTGATCCAGACGCCAAAGGGCGAGCAGACGGTGGACGCGGAAGATTACTTCGTTGGGCCAGACATGGATATTACGAAGATCAACGTGTTACAGCCAGGCGATTTACTCACGGCGATTCGAATCCCGTCCACCTGGGCGGGCGCGAAGTTTTATTTCGAGAAGGTCCGCGACCGCAATGTGTGGGATTTTCCACTGATGAACGTTGCCTCGGCGACCATGCTGAGCAGTGGCAACATCAGCCGGATTCGCCTTGCTGTGAGCGCGGTGTCGCCGCGTCCGATGCGCCTCAAAGCCGTGGAAGACGCGGTGGTGGGCAAGCCGGCCGATCCGTCAACCGGTGAGATGGCCGGGAAACTCGCGGTGCAGGGCGCGGTTCCTTTGCAATTCAATGCCTACAAGATTCCGCTAATGCGCAATCTGGTGAAGCGCGCTGTGGTAGGCGTGGGCGCGCAGGAGGCGACATGGAATTCATAACCTGGGCGACGAGCCCGTGGGGAAGGTCGATTCCCACCCATGTTGCGTGGGGCCTGATCTGGGTAGCGGTCATCGCGGGCTTCTTCTTTATGATCGTGCACGCGCTGTATGTGGCCATTGCGGCGGGCCCGAAGGCGTTTGCGAAGAACGAGGCGCCAGCGGCCACTGCGGCGGTGCCGGAGCGGGTTCCGCGGCACTCGCTGGCGGCCCGGCTCTTTCACTGGATCATGGCCATTTCAATGTTCGCGCTGCTGATTACAGCCTTCCTGCCTAAAATCGGAATCCAGTTCGACTGGGTGCTGTATCACTGGATCGCGGGGCTGCTCCTGACCGTCTCGGTGATCTTTCACATCTTCCACGCATCTTTCGTCCTGGACTTCTGGTCCATCTGGCCGGATAAGACAGACGTCCGCGACGCGAGCCGCCGTGTGCTGCGGTTCTTCGGCAAGCCCGTACCGCCGGCAGCCCGCTTCGCCAAATATCCGCTGGAGAACAAGCTCTACCACCTGGTCGTCATGCTGTCCGGGCTAGCGGTCATCTGCACCGGACTTTTCATGATGAAGCGCGTGCGGACGATCTTCACGCCGCGCAATCCTTATCTGTTCAGCGATCTGACGTGGGGCATGATGTATGTGCTGCACGGCCTGGCCGGCGTGGGCTTCATCGCGTTGATCATGGTGCACGTCTACATGGGCATCCGGCCTGAGAAGCTGCCGATTACCAAATCGATGATCTTCGGCTGGATGAGCCGCGATTTCTATCTCGAAGAACACGATCCCGAGCGGTGGGTCGTGGCGCAATCCTCATCTCAAAAGAAACGGGGCTTGGCCGCCAGCGATGCCGACTGAGATTGAGGAACACTGTGAGACGATAGAAGACTGCTACGAGTTCACGCTTTCCTACGCGGCGAAGGGGCTCGCTACTGATGAGGGCAGCGAGCTCGGTCGGCAGATTCGCGAGAAGCTGGGCAATGCGGTTACGGCCATGCGTGCGCTGGAAGCGAGTTGCGCGTCGGTGCTGTGCGAGCTGAAGCTGAAACCCGCGCAAAAATACGACGCGTTTTTCGCCGTGCTTGCGCGGGATGCTGAGAGCTCCGTGGCTGCAATAGAGCTGGTGCTGGCGCAGCCCATCATCAGCTCGCAGCTGATCGACAATCTCAACGCGTCCATCCATCT
>JASHVE010000492.1 GCA_030039675.1 Acidobacteriaceae bacterium
TTCCGTCAAAGGCAGATTCGTGAAGGCTTACGTCGCTTCCCTCGCCCTTCCACATCGCGTAAAGTTTTCCGTTGTACTCGGTAATTGCCGCGCCCATGCTGCTCCCGACGCCGGAGATCTGGGCCTCGGCAGACCAGTTCGTCCCATCAAAGGAGGCGTACCAAAGGCCGTCGTCGCTCTCGCCCTTCCACACCGCGTACAGCTTGCCGCCCATGGTCGCCAGCGATGGGCCGACGCTTGTTCCCACTCCGGAGATCTGGCTCTCGCTCGACCACGATGACCCGTCATACGATGCGTACCAGATCTCCTTGTTCGAATCCCTGCCCTGCCAGGCCGCATATAGCTTTCCGTTGAAGCTGGCAAGCGATGGCCCCACACTGCTCTCTACGCCGGAGATCTGCGTTTGCCCGGACCATTTCGTCCCATCGAAGGTTGCGTAGTAAAGATTCTGGTCGAAGAGGTTCTTCCACGCCGCGACCAGCTTTCCGCTCTGGGACCCCAATGCCGGACCGGTATCGCTGTAGATGTCGGCAATTTGCTGCTGGGCATCCCATTTGGAACCGTCAAATTTGGAGTAGAAGACGCGCGGATCGCTCCATTCGCCTTTCCACGCCGCGTACACCGATCCATTGAAGACGCACAGCGACGGACCGGCGCTGGTGTTGCCGCCAAGCAGCCCGGCTGCTTCCCACTTCCCGCTGCCATTCCACGAGGAATAGAAGATGCGGTCATCGTCCGGCTCGCCTTTCCATGCAGCGTAGAGATTGCCACCGTTCGAAACCAATCCTTGCAGTTCGCTCATTTTGAACCCCCTTTCTATCGAGGTCGGTTGCTGGATTTGACGATTGGGAGAGGAGACACTGGATGTGTCTGTAAGGTGCAATTGGCCCGCAAAGAGTATAGGCGCGTCGATGCAGCTCGTGGGTGAAATATTTTCTTCTTTCGGCTGCCGCACGCACAAGTACCGGCCTCTGTCCAACTATTCGCGCGCATCGTTGCCGAGGCGCTCACCGGCAACGCCAAATTAGAAAAAGTGCTGCCTTTTTCCGAGTTCCGGCGGGACCGCCAGGGGTGACACTACTAGATGATGAGCATTTCAATCTCCGGTGTTAAATCCTAAGGAATTAGAGCGGTTCCACAGTTGATGTGCCCTTGCCGAAGCCACGGCGGAAGGTGGCATTTTCTTGAGGAAAATGCCACTTTGCAGCAGTGGCTTCGGGATATAGCAACTGTGAAACCGCTGTAGTGCCCGTTGGCCGCTGCCCGTCATACGTGTGGCGGGCGTTCCGCAACTTAGGGGAATTTGGTGTTGGCGGCGCCTGCAGCATAGCCGGTCATCTCAAGATAGCCGACGCCATGGAGCGAAACGCCGGATTGATTGGCTGCGGCAACGGTTGCACCCTCCCAATAGCTGGGGCCGAACTTGCTGGTGAGTTCCTGGTTGCGGAGCGCCGTGGTGACCGTGCCCTCTAATCCAAATCGGGGAACAGAGATCTGCCAGCGAAGCGGATAGCGGCCTTTGGTCTTGGGGCTCATCCAAAGATCATCTTCGGGCTGCATGGAAAAATCGGACGCTGAGAGGAACGTGGTTCGGCCGCTTGCGTCGACGTAGCTGCCGGAGGAGAAGGGATCGATTGTGCCGTCTTTGTGACGCATGCGATAGAGCATGAGCTCGGTGTTGTTGTCGAACTGGAGGCTGATCCAGTCCCAGCCGCTTTCGTCCGAAGACATGGAGCCGGTGAAGAACTCGTGATCCATCCAGGAGGTGCCGGTAACGCGGTAATCGGCACCGTTGAGGCGGACGGAGCCGGACGTGAGCAGGCGAGTGAGGGAGACGTAGTGCGAAGCGTGCCCAATGCCTGCTGCTTTCCGGCTGATGCCGCCGCGCCCCTGGACGATGAGGGGCTTGGCGGAGGCAAGGCTGAGATCGATGCCGAAAGCGTCTGTGATGGCCTGCAGTTGCTGGCTGCGCTCCCCAATGTGCGCCCGCCAGTTGCCGTTCCAGATAACCTGCCGGGCAGCGTCGATACCGGCGATGCCGGGCCCGGCGCGATTGATGCGCTCTGCGTGCTCGTATCGATGACCGCTGAGATCGCTGAGAGCGAAGTGCGCCATGTAGAGATCGTGGACGTACCAGGGAGAGCGATTCGCCTCAAGGGAGATCCCCTGGCGGAAGAAAGTCAGCTCAAAGCCGAAGCGATGGCCGCTCGATGAAGTGACGTTGCCGGTGTAATACCACCACTCGGTGCGATAGGCGGAGTGATTGAAGTTGTCACGCGGAAACTGGTAGTGGTAGCCGGGCAGGGCGAGCTGGTAATCGGCGGCCTTGCCAGCGATAGAGAGGAACACCAGAAGGAGCAAAGCGCAACGTCTCTCGAGGCGGGCAGGACTACTCTTCATGGATCACCTCGATCGGATTGAGGCGCTGCGCGATGGATGCGGGATAGAGACCCGCAAGCACGGTGGCCAGATAGACACCGCTGAGCGCGGCAACCAGAACGGAAACAGGCCAGTGAAACCGGATCGTCCAGCCGAAGGACTGCTTGTTAATGACGTAGATGAGGATGAGTGACAGAAGATAACCCAGCGCAAGGCCGACGATGTTAGCCAGGATGCCGATCAGGCCGGCCTCGATCAGGATAAGGCGGCGGATCTGCGAGCTGGCTGCGCCGAGAAAGCGCAACAGGCCGAATTCGCGGCGGCGGTCGATGACGATGGAGATGAGCGCGCCGGCGATTCCGAGCACGGCGACGATGATCGCCACTGCTTCGAGGGCATAGGTGATGGCGAATGTCTGGTCGAAGGTGCGAATGCCCTGGCGGCGAATCTCGCCATTCGCGAGGAGCAGGACGTCGCGGCCGGTAGCGGCCTTGCGGATTTCGGCGCGGGCAGTTTCAAGATTGGCGCCGGGTGCAAGGTAAATAGCCAGGCTGGAGGCAGCCTTGTCCGGCAGATAGCGCAGCATTGTGGAGCGTGCGAGGAGAACGATGCCTGCCTCGTCGCCATAGTCATAGAAGATACCGACGACGCGGAAAGAGGCAGCGCGCACCCCCATAGGCAATGTGAGCAGATCGCCGGTATGAACATGGTGTTTGTTGGCGAAGGGCTCGCTGACGATGGCACTATCACCGGCGTCAAGCTGACTCAGCACGACTGAGGATGGGCGCCCCGAGAGGAACTCAGTTCCGTCGCGGGCCTGGGATGGGCCCAGGTCCACAGACGCCAGGATTGCGGGCAGGCCCTGGTATTCGATCTGGTACGCGCGGAAGCGGCTGATGGCGGCGATGCCGGGCAGCATCGCGATGCTGTCGGCGAGCTCCGGCCGGATAGTGGGAAAGCGATCGCCGCCAGGCTCACCGGCTGGGCGGAGGTAGAGGTCGGCGGGCAGTTGCCGTTCCATCCAGATGACGACGGTTTGGCGGAAGCTGCCCACCATGATGCCGACCGCGGTCATCATGGCGATGGCGGTCGAGAGCATGGCCACGAGAACAGACGTTCGGCGCAGAGACCCACCGAGGCTGCGCGCGGCGAGAAGTGCCTCCACGCCCAGAAGTTTCGTCAGCACCGCGGAGAGGAGCGGCATGAGTACAGTGACCAGCGCGGGAATAGCAAAGGCGGAAGCTGCGACGAGCAGCAGCGCGGCGATGTATCCGAAGAGGGGTTTGCCGCCGACAGGAGGCAGGCGGGCTGCGAACGCAGCAGCGATGGCAAGCAGGAAAGCCAGGAGCGCATCGCGACCGCGTTCCACGCGGATGGCATATTCACGGCGGCCGCGGGCCATGGCTTCCGTGGGCGGAACAAGGGCGGCCTCTCGCGCTGGAGCGAGAGCCGAGGCAACGGCCACGCCGATGCCGACGATGAACGCCATCACGACCGAGCCGGTGGAAAGCCCGACCGTGCCAGGTTGGCTTGAAACATACAGCGCGTTGACGGTAGTGGAGAGGACACGCACAGCTCCGTCGGCAAGAAGGCGGCCCAGCGGAAGCGCGAGCAGCGTTCCAGCGACTCCGAAGATCGCCGCCTCAGCCAGAAATGCGAGGAGAACGGCGCGGCGGCACGCACCAAGTGCGCGGACGGTTCCGATCTCCACGCGGCGGCGGACGACGGACACGGAGACGGTGTTGTAGATGAGAAAAGCGCCGACCAAAAGCGCAATGTAGCTGAGGATGCGGAGATTCCACCGGAAAGCCGCGAGCATGCGGCGATTCGCCGCGGTTTCGCTGCCCTGTGGGAGCAGTTGCACGCCGGCAGGCAGAACCGCCAAAAGCCTCTGCTGCCACTCTGCAAAACCAGGCTGGTCGGGGACTTTAAGGAGTATGCGATCAACGCGTCCTGCTTTGCCGGTGGCCCGCTGTGCCGCGTCGATATCCATGACGGCGACGTCGCCGCCGAACCGCGCGGATGTGGGAATGAATCCGCGCACGGTGTAGGCGTGCTTATGGTCATTGATGACCAGAGTGACCGTACTACCGATACGGTCGCTGAGTGACCGGGTCGTCCAGATGGCGTCGGGAGAGTTGATGTCGTCGAAGATGGACGTGTCGTTTGGGGCCCCGAGCTGCACCTCGTCCGGATCGTTGGCCTGAGCGATGAAATCGATCCCGATGAGCGGGATGGTTTCGCCGCTGGCCGCGACGGTTGCGTGATCCTCAATGCGCGGGGTGACGCGAATCGGCCAGGGAAGCCTGGCCAGATCGCCGACGATCGATTCAGGAACACCACCATCGGCGGTGACTTCGAAATTGTCGTCGCCGGCGAGCGCTTGCAGTGATGAGTGGAAGGAACCCGCGGCTGCATCTCCGGCGAGGTCGATGGCCAGGACGATGGCGACTCCCAGTGCGACCGCAGAGAGCATCAGCAGGGAACGCGCTCTTTCGCGCAGCATGGGGCGAACAATGAGGCGAAAGAAGATGGAAAGATGCGACATCAGCGAACCGCGACCTCTTCGATGCGGCCGTCGCGCATGCGGACAACGGCGTCGACAAGGGATGCGAACTCTGCGTTGTGTGTCGCCATGAGGATAGTCGTGTTGTGCTCGGAGGAGATGCGGCGGAGTAACTCGAGGATAGAATTCCCGGTGACGCTGTCGAGGTTGCCGGTGGGCTCGTCGGCGAGAAGAATGCGCGGGCCGTGGACCAGGGCGCGGGCGATGGCAACGCGCTGCATCTGGCCGCCGGAGAGCTGATGGGGCATGCGGTCAGCGAGATCGGCAAGACCAACAGAAGCGAGCTGCTCGAGGGCTCCCGGGCGCGGATGGGCGTGCCCGGCGAGAAGCAGCGGCAATTCGACATTTTCCGCAACGCTGAGCGTATGAAGTAGCTGGAACGACTGAAAAACGAATCCGACTTTCTCACGGCGAAGTTGCGTGAGTTCGGGTTCAGTGAGGCGATCTGTGGAAACACCGTCGAGGACGACGCGGCCGCCGGTGGGGAAGTCCATGGCGCCCGCGAGATGGAGGAGAGTGGACTTGCCGCAGCCGCTTCGTCCCACGAGAGCGACGAACCGGCCAGTTCCGATTTGCAAAGAGACGTTGTCGAGTGCGCGGACTGGTTCGGTTTCGGTCGTGTAGTCCTTGATCACACTCTCGAGCGACAGAGTGGGTTGGCGGCTGCCCGACTGCGCAGGGAAGGAGAACGAGGATGTGTCTGGAGAGGACATCGACCTGGTAATTGGATGCGGCCGCAAGGCCGGTTCTTCCGAAAGCGCCGCTGAGCCGTTCGACGCTTATGGCGAGTGTAAGTGAGGAGAGATGCCCGACTCCAGCACGCAATTGACACCAGATAGTGGGTTGTGCGCGGGGATGGGGCAATCTGCGGTCGGTTGATTTCGCCGTATCGGCTTTTTCCAGATTGCGGGCAGTTGACCGGCAAGGGAGAGATGGAGGGGCGAGAGGCGAATTTCCATCCAAGGTTACGCTGGCCGACCCCCTGCTCGGAATCGGCGATAAATTGAGCTCCTGGACTATGGTACCAATTGCTCACTCTTCGGATTTGGATGATGAGCTCGCCCTGAAATGGGCCGCTATTGCTGGTCTGGGTGGCGCTCGGTGCTCGGTCTTTCATTCCGGATTTAAGCTGGAACGCCAATTTGTGGTAGACGAAGCGGTGACACAATCTTTTCTCTCGATAGAATATTGTCTGATATGAGCCAATCACAGATCGATGCTTTGAACCACGCATTTGGTATTCCGAATGTAGTTGAAGTGATATCTGGAAACGGCGGGTTGCCTAAAATACGCGTGACCGCTCCCTCTGCTTCGGCGGATATCTATCTGCATGGCGCCCAGCTAACCTCATGGCAGCCGGTGAACGCCGAAGAGGTGCTCTTCCTCAGCGAACATTCGAATTGGCAAGACGGCCGCGCGATCCGAGGGGGGATTCCGGTCTGCTTTCCTTGGTTTCGGTCGAAGGTTGATGCCCCCTCAGCGCCGGCCCACGGGTTTGTCCGCACGAAAGAATGGCGGCTT
Source organism: Acidobacteriaceae bacterium (assembly GCA_030039675.1). Taxonomy (GTDB): domain Bacteria; phylum Acidobacteriota; class Terriglobia; order Terriglobales; family Acidobacteriaceae; genus Telmatobacter. The sequence continues at coordinate 6,467 of JASHVE010000492.1, forward strand.
GAGTCGGTGAAAATAGATGGAGAGTCTGTGGTCGTCATCTGCTCAACAGAGAATGATGAATCGACGCATCGCTGGTGGCCGCACGCGTTTCGCCTGGTGCACAAGCTATCCATCGGCGAATCTCTTCAGCTTGAGTTAAACGTCACCAATGCAGGGCAAACCGCCTTTCGTTTCGAAGAGGCTTTGCACACGTATTTCCGGGTGAGCCAGGCAGAGCAAGTCAACATTCGCGGTCTCGATCAGATCGCATATCTGGATAACCTCGATGGGAACCGCAAAAAGACCCAGTCTGGAGACTTAATCCTTACGGCAAAAACTGACAATGCCTACATCGACGTCCATAGCGCCGCGGACTTGATTGATTCGACGTGGCGTCGAACCATCCGGACAGAGAAAGAGAACTCCGCAACCACCGTTGTCTGGAATCCATGGCAGGAGGGCGCGGCTTCGCTCGGCGATCTCGGGGACAATGAATGGCGGCAATTTGCGTGTGTGGAAGCCAGCAATATTCTCGGCTCGGCCGTATCTCTGGCACCGGGCCAAGAACACGCAATGCAAGCAATCATCAGTGTCGTTTCAAAGAACCCGTGAGAATCCGCCGCATCGAAGTGAAAGTCATAGACGGCAATTATCGGTTCGCCTTTCCACGGCTATGGGAAGCTCGCCGGGCGCTCGGCGAAGAACTGCGAAAGATCAGGATCGCCGGCCGGTCAGAACTCAATTCCGCTCGGCCGAGGCTCTTATGGCAGTTCCCGAATTTGTGTATACCGAAGGAAGATGTTTAAGTGGCCTTTTCCTCAAGAAAAGGCCACCTTGCACAACGCTCAAAAAGTCGACGTTAATTCGGGAATTGCTTTAATCAATTGCACCCGCCGCTTCGTTGGTAATCGCCATGTAGATGATCGAGAGGCTACTCACGCACAGCCCTGGCGGGCGAATTAAAGGCTATAGTCGGTCTCAGTTTTTCGGGTCAAAATCCGTCATTCGACCATTGCCGGCAACACGCCCGGAACCCGCCAGAGAGCGCTCTGCCCCGGCTGTTCGCAACGCCTGATATTCCGGCTCCGGTCGTTCGCTGGACCCTGGCCAACATGTCAGGCCGTAATTGATCGACTCCGCGTCCGGACCTGCGCTTGGTCTCATATGAACACCGCGGATCAATCTCATCCCGGCGTTCGTGATTCTCTCGAGATCAAACGGCGCAACCCTGTCCAGATAGAGTGCCGCCATCCCGTGCCGCGGAGCGCATAGTTCGCCGCGACAGCGCATCTCAATACCCACGATTCACTCTGGGCATATCTGTTGCTATTGCAAGCTCAAGGCTGGTAATCAGCGGGCAGTCTTGCTTGGTCGAGCGTTTGCCAGCGCCATCTTAAGACTCGTCGCAACCGCTTCTTGCTCGGTGGTGGTGATGCGATTGAAAAATGGGAGCGCTAGCGTGCGGCGTGCGATCGATTCTGTGATGGGAAATTGCCCTGAACCAGCTCTAAGATGCGCGCACCAGAAGGGCTGAAGGTGAATTGGTGGAAAATAGCGGCCGGTGGCGATGCCTTGCGATGCGAGTGCGGTCCGTACACGATCGCGGTCCACGCCTTCCGGGAGCCGCACGACGTAGACAAACCAGCTGATGGCGCGTCGCGGAAGTCCAAGCTGCGGACATTCCAGACCGGGAATCCCAGTCAACAGTTCCTGGTACCGTGCAGCGGCCTCGGCACGCAGCCTGAGTATCTCCGCGATGCGGCTTAACTGCACGCGCCCGAGCGCGCAAGCTAAATCTGATAGGCGATAGTTATATCCGGGCTCGGTATGATCGAACCAATCTGCACCCCCGCGGCCCTGATTTCTAAGAGAGCGAAGGCGTGAGGCGTGGCGCGCATCGCGGCAGAGCAGCGCACCACCTTCACCGGTCGTGAGTTGCTTGTTGGGATAAAAGCCGAAGACTGCGAGATCGCCAAAGCTGCCTACAGGGCGAGAATCGAGCTGTGCGCCGATGGCTTCGCAGGCATCCTCGATCAATGCGAGACGATGGTGCCGCGCGAGGGCCTCAAGGGCCGTCATGTCGGCGGGAACGCCAAAAGTGTGAACAACTAGAATGGCGCGGGTCCGCGGCGTGATGGCGCGTGCGACGGCCGCAGGGTCGAGATTGAGAGTCTCGGGATCGATTTCCGCAAAG
>JASHVE010000493.1 GCA_030039675.1 Acidobacteriaceae bacterium
CCGACGTACTCATCGAAGAGAGCTTATGCGGCCAATAGCAGATTAATAGTGAAAATGGGCTTGTAATAGGTTTCTGGGGCACAACGCTTCCGAATTCCTGGCGAAGAGGCGACTTGGTGAGATCAATCAAATTTACTGCTGATATGCGATCAGGGTCACCTCACCCAACAGTCCTGATGGCAATGGCTCTTTAGGGCCGCCGAACATCATGCGTACGTTTGCGGCTGTTCCCAGTACGCGCTCACTTTCGGGCAGCAGCTTGTCGCCGAGTATGCGATTGGTGAACTCATTGGTCACCGCAATCTCCAGCCGGTTCGTGCCTGGTTTCAGCGCGCTCGTCACATCCATGCGATACGGCGGCGCCCAGACCGTTCCCACAAAGGTTCCGTTCATGCGCACTTCAGCTACATCACCCACTCTGCCGAGGTCTAGCACAAAACGTGCTCCGGCATGCAGCCAGGATGCTGCCACGGTGAAGCTACGAGCGTAGGTTGCCGTTCCGGAAAAATACTTGACCGTAGGGTCACTGCTTTCTGTCCAGGAATGTTCTGACAGCAGCGTCATGTTCCCAGGAGCGTCGGGGCCGCGGAAGCTCACCGACCACGGTCCATGGAATGCGATGAGTTGCTTTTCCGCCATAGGCGCATTTGACTTCAGAGAAGATGTGGTGTTTGATATCACGATGAAGACCGTTTCGCGTTCCGCCAGAGCGAGGGATAGTGTTGCCATTCCATCTGCAAACTTGGCGTCTGCAAGCGAGCGCTCGCCCGTCATGGGTTGCCAAATCTCGGCACTTTGCCCCTCTGCGCGCACTTGCAGATTGAGCCTCACAGGGTTGTCCGCCTGATTCGACAAATAGTAGATGCCCCGATCGGGAAGCTTGCGATGCGCCCAGACCGGGGCTGCATCCAGAGACCCGCTGGAAGCAAAGTCCGGATTGACATGCAGCCGCTGCATCACGTCATTCATCGTAAGGCCGGCATAAACGACTCCTTTACCAAAGTGATGCTCATTTTTGGTCACACCGTCCACGTCTCCCCAAAGGTCCTCCGCCAGCGTTCTTACTTCTTCATCTGCGTGCGTGACAGCGGCAAGGCTCGGCGAGCGTAACGGCCTTGGTCCGGCTACAGCCGCTCCAGCTTCGACGAGCGCATGGAGCTTATCGGCAACCTCGGGCGTCATCAACGATGTGGGAGGAAGCACCAGCACGCGGTATTGCGCGCCGCCGTCGAGCACGATGCTGCCATTCGCCACACGCGCGTGATGCAACAGCAGGTCAGTATTGATGTAGTCGTAGTCATAGCCTGCTGGCGGCGTGGGCTGCAGTCCCGATCCCCAAAAGGGCATTGTGGAAGGCGCGCCTTCAGGCAGAAGATAGGCGACATCCGCGACCGGAGTTCCTTGTTGCAGCATGTAGCTCACTCGCGCAACGTAGTCCATGAATGGCTTGGCCTGCTCAGCCCAGGTGATGTTTCGATTGATGTGTGTACCCACCATCGTATTGCCCGGTTTCGTGTCCAGCGGCTGCTGCGCCGATGTGTGAAATACCAGCCTGTTCACACCTTGTGCGAACCAGTAGTCGGCAATCTTCTTCAGTGTGTATGGAGATTCATAGCCGCCGCCGGTCAGGGACTCGGTCGCAACGAACGGTTTGCCGTAAGTGTGCGCAGCGCTCGCGGCGCCCCGCACGTCGACGTAGTACATCGACTCTGGATGGAGCGGGTGCACCCAGAACTCCGCCATCGGAATTTCAACTTGGCTCTTGTTCAGCAGCGTGTCTTCCGGAATTTCCAGTGCCACGCCGGACGCCTCTGCGTACGCTTTCATGCCGTCTTTCTCGAGCTCCCGATCGATCGTTCCGTAAAACTCAGTGGCGAACATATCGGCAAGAGTGCGCCGGAAGTCCCACAAGAACCGGTCGCTCGTCTCTGCGCTTCCTACAATGCGCCCGGCAAGCACGGGCATGAACGGCGTGGGATCATAGCCGCGGCGCTTTTTGAACTCTGCAATCATCGCCGGCGTCCAGTTCTGCATGCCCGCTTCCCAACTATCCATGGTCATGTACCGGAGCGTTGGAGCAGCGTCGGGCCCGAGTTTCTCGCGAATGGGGTCCATATATCCGTGAAAGTAGCTCCGCACCGCGTCCGCGCTCAGCTTGTCAACTTCGTAGCCGGAACCGGCAGCGGTCGCCGGACGATTCTTCGCACCCGTCAATGCATAACCAAAACGCAAGATTGTCCAATCGCCTGCAGGTGCGTTCCAGTGCAGAGCGCCGTCCGCGTCGAGCTTTGAGGTGAGGTCGATGACATCGCTTTCCGCGATCTCAGAGCCGCTGTCAACAGCGGGCGTCGGTACAACATCGTAACGATCCATGAGGCTGCCAAATGCGCCCTTGTCTTCCCAGCGGTTGACGCGAGCCGCTGAATAGAAGATCGCTTCGATAACCGTGTACTGTGCGGCCGGTATCACGTCTCCACCGTGGATCACGGCTGCAGGCAACAACCCTGCGCCATCAAACTCGATGCGGAAGAAACGGCCTCTCGCCGCAGGGAATGCAAAGGTTCGCACTGGCGCGCCGTGGTAGCCCTCGGGGCCTGGAGTAACAGCTACCGTCTTCCAACTCATGCCGTCATCGCTCACTAGCACCCGGCCTACAGGGATGCGGTTATGGCAGCCGAGCGTGAGAGCGCGCGCGGTGTAAGGTTTGTCGAACTCATATTGCAGCCATGCTGGGCTGCCATCTTTCGGTGCGGCGATGTTGACGAAGGTATTCAGGCTATCGTCGAGTAATGCTTCCGCATCGATGGGGCCATTGTTGGTCGTTGCCTTGGGATGCAGGTCCTGCATTGGCTGTTCGTCTGCGGGTGTGCGATACGCCACTACGACGCTGTCGCGGTAGAATTCAGGGCCGGTTGCATTACCGGCGCGTAGATCGCGCACAGGGCCCTCATTAGACGGTGGCTCGGGCAACTTCTCTGCCATCACCGTGGGGCCATGAACCCGCGTTTCGCTCCACACCAGCCTCTTCATTCCCTGCTCGGGTTTCACCCATGGTCCACCTGCCTCGCTCCAGCCCGGCGAACTGAAAATGGACATCTCCAAACCAAGCCGCTTCGCTTCTTCCGCTGCGTGGCGCACTGCGTGATACCACTCCGGTGTGCCGAAGTTGATCTTCTTGTCGACTGTCTGACCGCCGCCTGCCGCTACATCCGCCAGTTGGAAGCCGCCGATGCCGACGCTCTTCATCCATTCGAGATCCTTGGTAATACCGTCTTCAGTGACGTTACCATTGGTCCAGTGCCACCAAGCACGCGGTTTCGCGGAGTCTGGTGGGGCCTGGAAGTTTTTGAACAGGTCATCCTGTCCAGGCGCGAACGTCACCCCACACACAAGAGCCGCGACGACACAAAGAGCTCGTTTCATCGATTACTCCTTGGCTGCACATAATTGTCCTGGCCCGAAGGCACGATGAACCAGAACCAGCGTTCGATGTGCCCTTCCAAACATATCAAGTTCGCTGAATTCTTTTGCGTGATTGAGATTAAGATATTGTCGGCTTCAGCCTTCTGCATTCAACCAGAGTTAGGCCCGAGTTGCCGGCAAGGCAATTTCTCGATAGCCGGTCAATACGCCAGAAACCGAAATCTTTAACGCCAGAAACCGAAATCTTTAAAAGCGCGACGGGCAGCGTGCCGATGACTGAGCATCGCTCCGCTAACCTCTCCCTCTTCATGAAGGCAATCGCAACGGCTGCTATTCCTTCGCTTCACCGCGGTGTGTGAAATTCCACAAAGATTGATTGACATGTAATTCCGACAGGGCTAAACGCGGAATGCATAGTACATCTTGAGTCTTCCCAGGCTGCAGTGGAGTCGTGGAGGATTCCCGCTCAACAAGTGAAACAGAAAGAAGAACCCATGCCGAAACGCCGATCAGCGCTGAAGCATGGGATCACCTCAACATCATTGCTTCTCGCCGCTTCCTCTCACTACTCTTTGAATAAGTGCGTCGCGTGGGTGATCGACGCGCCCGCGCGCATCGCGGCTGCGACGATCGCCGCTTCCGTCAGCATAGCGTCGCTTGCTCCGGCTTGACGCGCTGCTCTCACATGCAACTCAATGCAGTAGGGGCATTGCGTAGTCAGCGCCACGGCCACCGCCATCAACTGCTTGTGCAAAACATCGATGGCACCCTCTTTGAACGCCTCTTTGTCAAAAGCCCAAAAGGCTCGCATCGTTTCGGGTGCATTTTCATCCAGCTTCTTCAGCCGAGTCAGATTCCTCATATCAAACATGTGGGTAACTCCATTTTGATTTTGCGTGAGGCTCTTCTGCGGGTCAGATGTGTTGACAGCGCTTTAGGTTACATGTCTCAGGGTTTCAGGAGCAACTCCCCAAACGCACGGGATGGCAAAATTCGATCCTCCAAAGTCCTCTACCATTGGGTCAGCGACTGAGAGAGAATAGCCCGGCGATAGAGAAACGGTCCCCTGATCGTTGGCGCCGATCTCCGCAACGAGCCACGCATCAAACCCACCTGGAGCGGCAGCGCCAGTACGGACTCGCATGCCGCGACCGAGCGTGGCGGCGACGCCCTCCAGAGCGTCAATCCCAACCCACTCATTTTTGTGGAAGGCGTGAATTACGCCGGCGTCGCTGCGCTGCGCGTCCAGCTCAGCGTTTCCTACCATCTTGCCTACGAGACCCACGATTATTCTGTTGATTACTCGAATCTCAGCGGCTACTCCCAACTTGCGGCGGACCTCAGTGAGGAGTGGGGTTACCTCCTGACCCCAACCAGCCATACACTGCGCCGGTGTGGCTGGGCGAATTCGGCAACTGCCACACGGCCGCGGCGTGCATCAGTTCACGTCCGCTGGGTTCGG
>JASHVE010000494.1 GCA_030039675.1 Acidobacteriaceae bacterium
TAAAACCGGCGGCTAAGCCCGCGCCAAAGGCGGCCGCTAAAGCCCTCGCAAAGCCTGCGGGCAAGATTCACCGCAAGGCAGCCCCCGTGAAGATAGCTCCGGCGAAGGCCAAGCCGGCACACGCGACGAAGTCCAGCAAGGCGCATCCGCCCGCCGCGAAAAAGCACGCCGCGAAACCGGCAAAGAAGCGCTGAAAGGGTGCTCCCGGTTCGGCGAGCGCACGCCTGCGCTTCACATGAGTCTGTCGATGCGTATACGGCGTTTCAGCAAATGGCGTAGGGTCTTTGCCGGGGTGCGAGGTCCTCGCTTTCTGCTGGTTGTGCAGGCTTGATCTCGTGGCTTCACGCTGCAGCGTTTCCTAAAAACACTGCAACGGCTATTCCCAGAACCGCTTGACCTGTCCAAAGCGGAGTCTTGCGCCCGTGCCATGGACTCTTCGTGTAGTCTACCCGACTGTCTGGAAACCCCAGATTTTTCCTCGCCTGATTGCCGCTTCTCATTCCGCGGTGCCGGGTATGCGCGCAGAGCGGGCAACCATCCGATTCTTTCCACTGCAAGTAACCCGCCGTCGCAAGGTTGCATCTTTTCTATCACGCGCTGTTGATAGCGGCCCGGTCGATCCATGTGTGTCCATGCTTTCACCATCGCTGAAATTCATCGCGGCGAGATTCCAAGTTGAGGATCGAAGGCGATGAAATTTACTGATGGGCGCAGACGCGTCGTCATCGAGGACGTCACTCCCCAAATCGATGCAGGCAGTCATCCTGTCCGCCGGATTGTTGGCGATGAAGTACAAGTTTCCGCGGCCATCTACGCTGATGGTCACGACTTGCTGGCTGCCCGCATTCTCTATCATCACAGGACGGAGAGGAGATGGCGCTCTGCGCCACTAAAGGCCGATGGCAACGATGTTTGGCGTGGATCGTTTCCTGTGGACCGGATAGGCGGATGGAGTTTTACGGTTCAGGGTTGGATCGATCGATTCGAAACTTGGGCGCACGATCTGAAGAAGCGTCTTGATGCGCAGACTACCGGGAGAGGATTGAACATTTCCGCTGCGGAATCAGACCCGCGTGACATCGCGCTCGTCTTTCGTTCGGGCGCGATGCTGGTTCATGAGGCGTCGTTGCGGGCACGTGGGGCAGACGCCAGGCGCCTGTTGGACGCAGCATCGCTGCTCGATCGGTTGGCGCAGGATAAAACCACGCCGTACGAGTATCCGTTCAGCCCGGAGATTCACCAACTCATGGCAACTTACGCCGATCTGCGCCGCGCCACCGAGTTTGAGCCGGAGCTCCCCGTCATGGCGGATCGTGAGCGCGCCTGCTTCTCCGCGTGGTACGAGATGTTTCCCCGCTCAGCGTCTGCCATTCCCGGACAGCACGGAACCTTCGCCGATGTGGAGAAGCAGTTACCCCAAATCGCGCGGATGGGATTTGACGTTCTTTATCTGCCGCCGATCCATCCGATCGGGCGCGCTTTTCGCAAAGGGCCAAACAATTCAGCAGTTGCCGGGCCTGACGCAGTGGGCAGTCCCTGGGCGATTGGTGATAGAGAAGCCATTCCATGTGGAATTGGAAACGTAAAGCAGAATGACGATTGCGGCGGGCACAAATCCATTCATCCGCAACTGGGCACATTTGCCGACTTCGATCGCCTGGTGCAATCTGCAAAGACACACGGAATGGAGATTGCATTGGACATCGCCTTCCAGTGTTCGCCGGATCATCCTTGGCTTGCCGAGCATCCCAACTGGTTCCAGATCCGGCCGGATGGTTCGATCCAGTACGCCGAAAATCCGCCGAAGAAGTATCAGGACATTTACCCGTTGAACTTCGAGTCAGCCGATTGGCGCCGGCTCTGGGGCGAGCTCTATTCGGTCTTCGAGTTCTGGATCGAGCGCGGCGTACGCGTCTTTCGGGTGGATAATCCGCATACGAAAGCGCTGCCGTTTTGGGAGTGGTGCTTGGACAAGCTCAACACGAAATATCCCGATGTGATTTTTCTCGCCGAAGCCTTCACGCGGCCGCACGTGATGTATGGGCTTGCCAAGCGGGGATTCACGCAGTCGTACACCTACTTCACATGGCGCAACACCAAGGCGGAGCTCACAAGTTATCTCGAAGAGATTACGCGGCCTCCTGTCAGCGAATTCTTCCGGCCAAACTTCTGGCCTAACACTCCAGACATTCTGCACAAAACGCTTCAGGAAGGTGGCCGGCCAGCTTTTATGCTGCGGCTTGTTCTGGCTGCGACTCTCTCATCGAACTACGGCATCTATGGTCCTGCCTATGAGCTTACCGAAAATCGTCCGGCCAAGCCCGCACCGGGAAAAACTGAATCAGAGGAGTATCTTAATAGCGAAAAGTACGAGATCCGCCAGCGTGACCGGAATGCTCCAGATTCTCTGGTTCCGCTGATCACTTTGCTGAACGGCATCCGCCGCGCGAACCCTGCATTGCATGCGAACGAGTCGCTGCGATTTCACGCGATTGATAACCCCAACTTGCTTTGTTATTCCAAGTCGACCGCGAACTTTGGAAACACAATTCTGATCGCTGTCAATCTCGATCCATTCCACGAGCAAACCGGGTGGACCGACCTTGACCTGGATGCGATAGGCGTGCTGGCGCAACGGGATTTTGCGGTGGAAGACCTTTTAAACGGCAAGAACTATATGTGGCGGGACCGCAGGAATTACGTGGCATTGCAACCGGGCATTCAGCCGGCGCACATCTTCCGTATTGTGCGATGATCTTTGAGCACGCGCGAAAGCGCAGGGTTGGGCGGAGAGCTTGAACGTGAAAAAACTGGCCAGCGCGACGGATCCGCTGTGGTACAAGGACGCCATTATCTATGAACTGCACGTTCGCGCATTTGCCGACTCGAACAACGATGGAATTGGTGACTTTCCCGGCTTGCTCACGAAGCTCGATTACCTGCAGGATCTAGGCATCACCTGCATCTGGCTGCTTCCGTTTTTTCTATCACCGCTGCGCGATGATGGTTACGACATCTCCAACTACACCGATGTCAACCCTTCCTACGGAACACTGAACGACTTCAAGGTGTTTCTTGACGCGGCGCATCAGCGCAACATGCAGGTGATGATTGAGCTGGTCATCAATCACACCAGCGACCAGCATCCGTGGTTCA
>JASHVE010000495.1 GCA_030039675.1 Acidobacteriaceae bacterium
TGCTCCGATTCGCGACGCAGCATTGAGCCTGCTTCAGCAATTGAGCCGTTAACTTTCCTTGTTGACGATGCTTACTTACGCTTGTTAGGATGATTCGCGCAATCATGGTTGCATAATATGCAACGACAGGAGGGCCGGGAATTTTTCGACTGCGCCCGGCTTCGGAAAAGAAGTTTACGAATGCTGAAGCGGCGAAAAAACTTTTTCATCGGCTGAGCCGCAAGAGGTGGGATCATCGGCGCTATCCGCGTGCGAGATTGCGAAAGAGATGAAGAAGAAGGGATACGGTGGCATGCGAAAGCTTCTGTGGACCTTGGCGGCTTTTGGTTTCGCGCTCGCGACGGGCGTGTCGTTCTGGATGCTGGCGCCCAAAACACCGGCCGAAGCGGGGGACGGGCACGAGGAAGCGCGGTATACCACCTGGGCCGAATACGGTGGCAGTCCTGATGACAGCCAGTATTCGGCGCTGAACCAGATCAACCGCTCCAACGTTGCGCAGTTGCGGCAGGTGTGGTTCTATCCGGCGGGAAATAACGGCTTCCGCTATGGATCGAATCCGATCGTGATCGACAACGTGATGTACGTGATCGGCAAAAACAACAGCGTGGTTGCGCTCGACGCTGCAACAGGCAAGGAGATGTGGGTTCACGACAACGGCCGGGTGCTGGGCTTCTCGCATCGCGGCCTCGTCTACTGGGAGAATCAGGACCGCTCGGATCGCAGAGTCCTTTACGTTGCCAACAACAAACTTTGCGCTCTGGACGCGCGCACCGGCGCCACGATCGACTCTTTCGGCGACCAGGGGAGTGTGGACCTGCGCGAGGGCCTGGGCCGCGATCCGAAGACCATCCGCCAGATCGGCTCGGGAACGCCGGGCAAAATTTTCGGCGATCTGATTCTGATGGGATCGGCGACGGGCGAAGAGTACGAGTCGCCACCCGGAGATCTACGCGCCTATAACGTAATCACCGGAAAAATGGAGTGGATCTTTCACACCGTTCCGCATCCCGGCGAGCCTGGTTACGAGACGTGGCCGCCGGATGCCTGGAAGTACATCGGTGGAACGAATACGTGGGGCGAGATCTCCATCGATGCGAAACGTGGCATTGCTTACTTTCCCACTGGCGCGCCGACCTACGACTTTTATGGAGCCGACCGCAACGGGGCAGACCTCTACTCGGATTGTGTTCTTGCGCTCGATGCGCGCACCGGCAAACTGCTGTGGTACTACCAGACCACGCATCATGATCTGTGGGACTATGATCTTGAAGCGGGGCCGAAGCTGCTGACCATCAAGCACAACGGCAAGATGGTGGACGTTGTCGCCGAGGCGGGCAAAAACGGCTTCGTTTACGTGCTCGATCGCGTCACCGGAAAGCCGATCTGGCCGATCGAAGAGCGCCCTACGCCAAAGTCCGATATGCCCGGTCAGGTGGCGTGGCCTACGCAGCCTTATCCTACAGTGATTCCGCCGTTCACACGACAAAAGTTTACCGCCGATGAAGTGAATCCATATATCGCGGATCCCAAGGAAAAAGAGGAAATTCGCGCGACAGTCGCCGCTGCCCGCAACGAGGGTATCTACACGCCCCCCGACACAGGAAATGTGATGGAGATGCCGGGCAATAACGGTGGGGCGAACTGGGGCACAACAGCGGCCGATCCCTCCACCGCCACGTTTTATGTGTTGTCAAAAGAAGCGCCGTCGCTGCTGAAACTTGAACCGAAGCCTCCCAGACGGCAGATGACGGGTACTCCTGAGACACAAGGACAGGTGCTTTACGCGCAGAATTGCGCGAGCTGCCACCAGCCCAATCTGAAGGGCCAGCCTCCCTCGATTCCATCCCTGGTTGGCGTCGTCGATCAGGCCGGTCCTGATATGGTGCGGACTCTGGTGCAGCGCGGAATGGCGCCTATGCCGGCGTTTCCCGACCTGAGCGCTGCGGATATCGACAACCTGATTGCGTATCTCCGTCACCCCGAGAACGCGCACGTGCCGCCCGATATCCTCACCCGTCTTATGAATCCGGCGCCGATCAGTCCCAGGCTTGCGCCGCCCGGAACGCGGTACTGGACTGGATACGGCTACATGAATTCGACGGACGGGCTGCCGGCCATCAGTCCACCGTGGTCGACGCTCACCGCATACGATCTGAACTCTGGGGCCATCAAATGGCAGATTCCGTTTGGCGAAGTGGAGAGCTTGGCGGAGAAAGGCATCCACGATACAGGAAGCTATTGGCCGCGAGGCGGGGTTGCGGTGACGGCCGGAGGACTCATCTTTGGCGGGTCTATCTCGGATTCGACGATGCGCGCCTACGACAAAGACACCGGCAAAGTCTTGTGGCAGGTCAAGCTTCCTGCCGGACCGGAAGGAATTCCGGCAGTGTATGAGGTTGCTGGCCGCGAATACATGGTGATAAGCGCGCGGCCGTCTACGCGCACTCCGGTCGCGGCAGGCGGAGCCGCTCCGGTAGAGGCGACAGAGGCCGGCGCGCCGCAGGTGCAGGGTTACTATGTGTTTGCCCTGCCGGAGGCGAAGGATGGAGACCACTAAGACAGTCCTCTCGTTGCGCTATCCGGAGTAGCAGTTTCCAGATAGTAGTCATTACCGCGCCGTCGGCGCGGGCTTCATTGCCTCTGACACTCTTTGTCTTCGATTCGCTCCCTCCGGTTCATCTACCAAATAACCGATCCTCGACCGCGACGATTATTGGCGTAAGTCCATCCCTTGGTTAGACCAATGCGCCATACGGTTACCGGAATGGCCGCAAAAATGGTACTTATTTCCCTGCGTTTATCTGGAATCGGAGTTTTTCCTTGACATGCGCGGAGGCGCGTGAGGATAATCGCGACGTTCCGAGGTCAGACCACTTGACCCGGTTTTTCGTTTGATTCTTCCCCTCTGATCGGGCAAATTTCGCGGGATTTTTCCGGAGGTCATTGCTATGCGCCACGTTACGACTGCCATCCTGTCCTTCGTGTGTCTTGGCTCAGGTCTGAGTTTGTCGGCGCAGACTCCGATCGCTCTTCCTTACACCATGACTACGCCCGGCGGAGCCGCGCCCATGGCGGCCGTCGCCGGCACGCAATGTCCGAATCTGCCCGCGGGAGTGGTGTCAGCGGACGCCTTGGGGGACGGATGCCTCGCTGTGAATGGCATCTTTGGTAACGATCCGGAAAGTGGGCTTGTGGTCGATCCCTACGGCAACGTGTTCATGAACGACGACATTAAGGGCGTCCTGCACATGATCAATCCGGACTCGGGGATCATGACTGTGGCGGCGGGCGGAGGTACGGCTTGTTCAAGCAAGATCGATTCTTCCGGCGACGGCTGCGTGGCGGCGACGGGAACGCCGGTAACGCCCGTTGAAGATGCGCGCGGAGTAGGCATCGATCCATATGGCAACATCCTGCTCGCCGGCTACAACGATCACTTCGTGCATATTATCTGCCGGGTGGCTTCACCGCTCTGCGGCAGCGGTGCGCCATCGGCCGCTGCGCCGATCCAGATTGCCATCGGCAACATGGGACTGATTGCGGGATGCGCGTATTCGGGCGGCTCCAGCGGTGTGACCGGCGTCGGCGTAGACAATACACCCGGCTTCACCACACCCACGGCAGCTTTCAGTGGTTCGCCATTTGTCAACGCGGGCGGCAGCTCAAGCGCGTGCACTACGTCACTGGGTGAAGTGGATCAGCCGCGCGGCGTCACAGGCGACGCCTACGGTAACGTGTATTACGCCGACACTTCGAGCGCGCGCTGGCGCGCAGTGCTGGGGCCGCAGACCTACAACGGCGTTACCAATCCACTATGGGCGATTCTCTCGCTCAACTCTGCGTGGACCACGCTGCATGCGGGCTATGTGTATACCGTTGCGGGTATCACCACGGCCGCAACGGCCAAGGGTGCAAGCTGCGCGGGCGGCGGAACGGCCATCGATACCGTGGGCGATGGATGCCTCTTCACCGCGGCCAGTGTGAACTCCAGTACAAGCGACGCGCAAGGCGTGGGTGTGGATGCGGCCGGCAACATGGTGTTTACCGACGCGGGCAACGGGCTGTTGCGCGTGCTGTTTGTGAACGGCGCGGGCGCAGCCGGCGGGGCCATGACCAACGCCATCGAGGTGAATAACAGCGGCATGAATCCGTCGACGCCGCAGCCGGGATTTGTATATTCACTGACCGGCGGCGGAAGCACGAGCGGCGTCTCTGTCACGCCTGCGCTGGGCAACAGCCGGACGAAGCTCGATTCCTCGACGACCAAGCTGGCGGTGAGCCCGCAGGGCAACATCTTTATCGGCGACAAGACGCGCGTGCTGTTCTTCGACATCAATACCGGATACATCCGCATCCTGTTCAGCTCCGCCAGTGCGAATATCGCAAAAGGCTCGTTTTGCAGCGGATCGTCGGGACCGGTGTCGTTGAGCGCATATAGCGACGGTTGCGCGGCTGCGAATGCCGAGTTTGGAAATGGCAATGGCCTCAGCGTGGGTGCGGACAGTGCAGGCAATCTGTATCTGGCCGACGGCAACAGCAGCAGTTCGCAGGAACTGGTGCGCAAAGTTGTGGCGCAGGGGTTTGCGCCGCGCGTGCTGGCCACATCACAGGAGCAGGTTTTTGAAGCGCATCTTTTCGGTGCAACCTCGTCGACATCGACATCGCTGTTGAGTGCTACGCCGGACCTTACGGCAAGCTTGCCCACATGTACGCTGAACGCCGATCAGACTGTTGACTGTACGGTTGCCGTCACCAGCACAGCTTCTGCAGCCGGTGTGCGCTCGGCAACGTTGACGCTTGCGAACAGCTCCGCTGGCGGAGACGCCAACATCGCGCTTGGCGGCACCGTGTCCGGATCGGCATTGGTATTCGACAACGTCTCGACGACGACCAACAACACGACGACGCCTGTAGCGCCGACGACAAACGCCCTGTTGAGCGGAATCACTCCGGCTGGCGTGGCCGTTGATGGCGCGGGAAACGTGTATGCGGCCAGCGGCACTTCGATTCTTGAGTCCATTGGCGGAACGGCGTACACGCTGTCCACGTCATCGAGCACGCCCATCACGTTACCCGCCGTGCCGAGCCAGATCGCGGTCGATCCACTCGGCGACGTGTATGCAGTGGACACAGCGGCCGGAGCGATTGACGAACTAGCAGTCACGGTTGCCGGATCGCCTGCAACCTATGCGCTTACCTCGATTCCTTACTCGCCGTGCTCCGGATGTACAGCTGCGCCGCAGGCTGTTGCAACCGATGCGGCGGGCAACTTGTTTGTAGCGGATGCGCAAGCCTCAGCCGCGAATACGGCAGTTTACAAGTTATCGCCGTCTGGAAGCGAAGGGCGTCAGCAAATCACGATTGCCACGGGCTTTGCCAATCCGGCGTCTCTCGCTGTCGACCCTTCCGGAAACGTATATGTGGCCGATAAGGGCGCAGGCGCAGTGTACAAGCTGGCGCCGACAACGGCGGGTGCTTATACACAGACGACCCTGATTTCGGGTTTGGTTCCGGTTGCGGTTGCCACGGATGCAGCGGGAGATGTGTATGTGCAGGACGAGGGCAGTGCGTCAGTAATTGAGGTGCCGGTGAGCGGCAGCGACACTTCTGTGCTCTCAGGGTTGCAGAATCCAACCGGGCTTGCAGTCGATGGGTTAGGGAACGTCTATAGTGCAGATGCAAAGAACGCAAGCATTACGCAGGTAGTCCGCAATGCGGGTTCCTATGGTTCAACTTCGACGCCCCTGACGAGCATCGCCGGCACATTGACAAACGTGGGCAATCTGGCTGCGACGGGCATCGCGCAAACCGAAGCAGGTGCATTTACCTTTACGACGACCGGATGTACCGTCGGGAGCGGCAGCGCCATCGCTGTGGGCGAGGCCTGCCCAGTTTCCGCAGCGCTGTCCTCCGCGTCTCTTGAGAATCCGGGCACTATCTACAGCGATGCGCTTTCTTTCCTTGCGGCGCCCAGCATCGGCTCCGTCACCTTCAACGACATTGTTCCCGCCGGGCCGACGTCGACAAGCATTACCGGACCCTCGACCGTGCTGTTCAGCTCCTCCAGCACGGAAGCTACATTCACGATTGCGGTGACTGGCATTGCTTCGCCGAGCGGCAGCCCGGTTTCTGTAACGGTCAGCGCGGTCACGCTGTCGGGTACTACGGTGGTCTACAGCACCACACCGGCATTGAACGCATCGGGGCAGGCGGTGGTAAGTTTGTCCGGGCTTGCGCCGGGGAACTACGCGATCGCGGCGAACTATGCGGGCGTCACCAACACCTATTCGCCCTCCAGCGCTTCGGTGGCGTTTACGGTGGAACAGTATGTTGCGACGGGCGACACGCGCACCGTCACAGAGCCGTCGTTCCCATCTGCCTGCACCGTGCTGAATGCCGACCTCACCATGGTGAATAACGACATTCCCACGTCTGTCGATGCCACGGTGACGAATCCCGATGGTTCGCGCATCCAGGCTGCGTTGAATGGCTGCGCGGGTACCGGCCAGGCAGTCGAGCTCTCGATGGGCAGCGGGGGTAACGATGCATTCCTGAGCGGCCCGCTCTCGATGCCCTCCGGGGTAACGCTGCTGGTCGATCCAGGCGTGGTGTTGTTCTTCTCGCGCAACGTGCAGGATTACGACACCACTCCCGGCACGCACACCTGCGGCACAGTGAACAACGATAGCGCCACGGCAAGCTGCCTGCCGCTGATCGACATTCCCTCGGGCACGACCAACGTTGGCATTATGGGCTTCGGCAAGCTCGACGGCCGTGGTGGTGACCCGCTTATCAACGCGTTCCCATCGAGCTTTGCGGGCCAAAGCTGGTGGGGGTTGTCGTCGATCGCCAATGGCGGCGGCAACCAGCAGAATCCGCGCTTTGTGCAGATGGATGGCGGATCGAGCAATATCACGCTCTACAAGATCACGATTCGCAATTCGCCGCTCTTCCACGTATCGACGACTGGCGCGGTGAGCAACTTTACCGCGTGGGACATCAAGATCATTACGCCGACAAGTTCACGCAACACGGATGGCATTGATCCGGGCAATGCGACAAACTTTACCATTACGCGATCGTGGATCTCTGACGGCGACGACAACATCGCCGTGGGAGCAGCGGGCACCACGGCGCCGGCCGCCAACATCTCCGTTACCAATAACCATCTCTTT
>JASHVE010000496.1 GCA_030039675.1 Acidobacteriaceae bacterium
AGCTTGCAGCGCCGGCTAGAAAGCGTTGCTCCAATTCTGTTGGCGTCGCACCGTGAGGCAGATGAGGACGGTAGGAACCGGGAATGAAATTGAGATGGATACCGATGATGCGGTCGCTGTGGCGCAGACCCAGTGCGGTACTCACGCCGGCCCCGAGGTCTCCACCTTGCGCAGCAAACCTTTCGTACCCCAGCGCGCCCATCAACTCCACCCAGATCTCTGCGATCCGAAAGAAGTTCATACCGAGTTCGCTTGGCTTGTCGGAGTAACCGAAGCCGGGCAGCGACGGAATGACCACGTCGAACGAATCGGCAGCATCGTGTCCATGCGCTGCAGGATCGGTTAGAAAAGGCAGAATCCTCAGCATCTCCAGAAACGAACCGGGCCAGCCGTGCGTAAGAATCAGCGGCATCGGCGACGGACCTTTGCCTTTTTCGTAAATGAAGTGGATATGCCCTTCTTTGGCCTGGTAACGGTAATGATGTAAGGTCGCGAGGCGGTCCAGTTGCGCTTCCCAATCAAACGTCTCCATCCAGTAACGGCAAAGATCGATCAGAAAATCGCGGTCCATGCCAAGCGACCGTACGGCCCCAGCGACGGTTTCCGGCCATCGCGTCTCTTGCAGGCGACGGCGCAAGTCATCCACTGCAAGATGAGAAAACGGCGGAAGAAAAGGCTCTATCATATCGAAATCGTATATGCTCTCCGGCATCCCCTGGTTACTCCTCCGGCAATTCGACGTTAGCCACTGTTTACTGGAGAAATCTAGGGTTATTTGGCTGGGCGGGAGCCGGCGATGAGAATATCCACCAACCGCCTGGCGCTTTGTTTCCAGTCAGGACCGGCGGTGACATGGGAGACGCCGATCAGCGCTCGAAGCAGGTCGAAGGCGTCGAGGTCTTTGCGTATGTCGCCGCTCTTGATTGCTCGTTTCACCAGCGCATCAATCGCTCCCTGAATCAGCCCGCGAGAACCTTCATATAACTTCGAAGAACCCCCGACGACGCTATTCAGTGCGGGGGCAATAATCTGCTTTGCCGCGATATGATCGACGAACAATAGCATCCAGGCGCGCAACGCATCAACCGGGGCCATCGTTTCGGCAAACGTGCGCTCTGCCGCGGCCATCTTTTCCACTTCACTTTTATAGACCGCTTCGATCAAGGCGTCTCGCGTAGGAAAGTGACGATACAGAGTCCCGGCTCCAACTCCTGCCTGTTTGGCGATATCGTCCAGGCTGGCGTCCGCGCCAAAACGGGTAAACGCCTCCTTCGCCACCTCTAAAATACGCTCGCGGTTCCGCAGCGCATCCTTGCGCGGCCTTCGCTGGGCGGGTTGCGAACGCTTCTTCGTCATGCGCCAGAAAATTTTTGCAACCGGAGACTATCTCCGATTATCCATTCTTTCGGAGACATTCTCCGTTTTATTCGACGCTGCCATGGGTCGTCAATCCCGGGCACGCCGTCGACAATACGGACCGACCGGTACAGGAGGGTTTGATATGCGTGTTTTCGTTACAGGTGCAACAGGCTTTGTAGGTTTTGTCGTGGTCAGAGAATTGATTGACGCCGGCCATCAGGTGCTCGGCCTTGCTCGCAGCGACGCAGGCGCCGAGTCTTTACGAGCTGCCGGCGCCGCAGTGCACCGGGGAGATCTGAACGATCTGGAGAGTCTGCGTAGCGGAGCTGCCAAATCGGACGGTGTGATCCATACCGCCTTTATCCATGACTTCTCCAAGTTTGCGGAAAACTGCGAGATCGACAGAAAGGCCATCGAGGCGCTCGGCGCTGCGCTCGAGGGCTCCGATCGTCCTCTGATAGTTACCTCAGGGCTCGCGCTATTGGCGGAGGGCCGGGTCGCAACCGAAGATGACAAGCCTACTCCAGCGTTTCCTCGGGTTTCAGAAGTCACGGGTGCATCGCTGGCGGCTCGCGGGTTACGCGCCTACGCAGTACGCCTTCCTCAGGTCCACGACCCGGTCAAGCAAGGCCTGATTACGTACCTGATCAACATCGCTCGCGAGAAGGGTGTTTCGGCGTACGTCGGCGATGGACTCAATCGCTGGGCGGCGGTCCACCGGCTCGATGCCGCACATCTCTACCGGCTGGCGCTGGAAAAAGGAACGGCGGGAGCAAGGTATCATGCAGTTGCCGAAGAAGGTGTAACGTTCCGAGAGATCGCTGAGGTAATCGGCAAAGGCCTGAAAGTGCCGGCCGTTTCGATAACACCGGAAAAGGCAGGCGAGCACTTTGGCTGGCTCGCCGCCTTCGCCGGTCTCGACCTGCAGGCCTCGAGCGCGCAAACGCAGCAACAACTCGGATGGAAGCCAACGGGACCCGGGCTGATTACCGATCTCGAACAAATGCGCTACTTCTAGAGCAGTTTTCCAGTTCGCGTGACGTGATCCGCACAGTGCAAGGTGCCCTTTCTTGAGGAAACGGCGCTGGAAAGTAGCGGCTTTCGTCTTACAGCAACTGGAAAGCTGCTGTAAGCCAGACCACACATTTTGCATCGAAGCGAATACCGAAAAATGCTATCGATGCCAACAAACCAAAAGGAACACTTCAAATGACAAGTACAGGAACTGAAAACATAACGAACAACCTCGCCATTATCACGGGCGGAAGCCGCGGCCTGGGCCGCAACACCGCCCTAAATCTTGCGCGGCGCGGGGTCGATATCCTCTTCACCTATCGCGCAAACCAGAAAGAAGCCGAGAGTCTCATCCGCGAAGCTGAAGCCATCGGGCGGAAAGCGGCGGGATTCCGTCTCGATACGGGCGACATTCGCGCCTTTGATCAATTTGTCGCCGAGGTCCGCAAGACTCTGCGGAGTTGGGGGCGGGACCGGTTCGACTACCTTGTGAACAACGCTGGCAACTCGCTGCATGCCGGCTTTCACGAAACGACGGAAGCGCAATTCGACGAGATCTTCAATGTTCACGTCAAGGGCGTTTATTTTTTGACGCAGAAGCTTCTTCCTTTGATGAACGATGGCGGCCGCATTGTGAATGTTTCGTCTGGGCTCGCGCGTTTCGCTATGCCCGGCAGTTCTGCTTACGGAGCGGCAAAGGGAGCGGTTGAGGTTCTGACTCGCTATCTGGCCAAGGAACTCGGCCCGCGTGGAATCACCGCGAATGTCGTCGCTCCAGGCGCAATCCAAACCGACTTCAGCGGTGGCATGGTGCGCGACAATCCCGAAATCAATAAGCGTGTGGCGGAGATGACTGCGTTGGGGCGTGCAGGCGTGCCTGACGATATCGGTCCCATGATCGCGGCGTTTCTCTCCGATGAGAACCGCTGGGTCAATGGACAGAGAATTGAAGTGTCTGGCGGCATGGCGCTTTGAGGCGCTCGAATCTTGGCAGGAGGACTTTAAATCATATGAAAACTCAAAAGAAGATTGCACTGGTGACCGGAGGGAATAAAGGAATTGGCCTGGAACTCTCTCGCAATCTCGCCGGCGCTGGATGTACTGTGCTGCTGGGGGCCCGTAACGCGGAGCGAGGTCAACAGGCTGTCCGGCAGCTCGAGCAGGCCGGGCTCAGTGATGTCCACTTTGTTGAGATCGACGTTACCAGGCTGGATAGCGTTACGGCCGCTGCTCAACAAATTGAGAGCCGATACGGCCGCCTCGATATCCTGATGAACAACGCGGGCGTTAACCTGCGTGGGGACGGGCTGCCTGGCGCCGCCGACCTCGACGCAGTACGAAAGGTTTTCGAGACGAACTTCTTCGGCGCGCTTCGTGTTGCGCAGGCGATGCTGCCGCTGCTGCGTAAATCGGAAGCAGGGCGAATCGTAAATGTCTCGAGCGGGTTGGGTTCGCTCACCCTCAATAGCAACCCTTCGTCGCCTAGCTACAACACCAAATTCATAGGCTATAACGCATCGAAGGCTGCTTTGAACATGCTCACCGTTCATCTCGCCTACGAACTGCGGGACACGAAGATCAAGATAAACTCCGCAAATCCCGGATTCACAAAGACGGACCTGAACGACAACAGGGGGACTCAACCGGTAGAAGTTGGAGCCATCGAGGCAACACGTCTGGCGCTGCTGGACGACAATGGCCCTACAGGACAGTCGTTTTCAAAGGATGGTCCCGATCCCTGGTAGACCATGACTGTCCTTTGAGCCCAAGGCGTTGAGATTCCTTCCCTTAAACGCCTGCGCTTTCCCTGCGGCACTATAAGTTGCTTATCGAGGCTGAGTGGCAGTTCTCCTCCGATCCGACGGATTGGAGAGCTGCTCTCAGCTTTCTTTGCGACCCGCGCCCAGTCTTGCGGCCTGCATTGCTCAGGCCGCGATCTGAGACGCGTAATTTAAATCTTTTATCACCGCCTTGAAATCAGGACCAATTTTGTCGTATATAGGAATAGGACTGATTTGGTCGCATATCAGTCATTG
This sequence comes from Acidobacteriaceae bacterium, assembly GCA_030039675.1. GTDB lineage: Bacteria > Acidobacteriota > Terriglobia > Terriglobales > Acidobacteriaceae > Telmatobacter. Next base: position 4,410 of record JASHVE010000496.1, read on the forward strand.
CGAGGGAGTCGGAATCTGAGGGGTACCGCTGTCTTCGGATGTATTTCGCTGTAAGGGAAGGACTTGCAGGTTCGGCGTTCGAAGCAAATCGTGCCTTCTTTAACAGCAGCATGAACCGGTTCCGCGCGGCTGGCTTTTCGCGGAGAGCATCGGGCACCTGGAAGCGAAAACCGCTACAGACTGCGGGCTGCCTTTACTAGAAGCACCTTGCCCGCAAAGATTCAATGATTCTTTGAGCCAGCAGCTCTTGCAGCCGGCTCAGACAGCAAAATTGCATTTTTTATTGCGAGGCTAAGAAATGAAGGGTGTCGTTGTTCGTTTGTTGTGGCGCATTCGTTTTGTTCTCCCAATTGTCTTGACTCTCTCGCTGCTTGCGGCAGCGGCTCCAGCGCAAACACAGCGTAAATATCCTGGCAGCGGAGCAGTTTTCTGGCAGGATTTTTCCAGATTCGCTTCGCTCGCAGCGATGAGCATGGCAGGCGGCGGGTCTCCGCAACACCAGACCAGCGCCAACGTTCCGATCACCATTCCGTAAGGGCTTCTGCCCACAGAGGAAGCAAGAGAAACATGTCGAGCAGAGCCTTTCAGTCGATCATCAGGATTGCCGGAGTTGCACTTACCCTTGGAGTCTTGGCCACCACTACACTCTGGGCCAGCGTGGGCGGAAGCATCTCGGGTACAGTAAAGGACCCTTCAGGGAATGTCGTCGTAAATGCTACCGTCACGGTGCGAGACATCAGCACAGGAATCACGCATGTGACCCATACGGACGGTAAGGGCTACTACATTTTCCCTGTTCTACCGGTCGGTCATTACACACTTGACGTTGAAGCCTCGGGGTTCGGCGAATACGAGCGGAAGGGCATCGCTCTCGACACCAACGCTGCCCTCACGCTCATCGCAGCGCTCGAGGTAGGCGGCGTTTCACAGAATGTTACCGTCATTGACAACACTCTGCACGTCGAAACTTCCAGTACACAGCTCGGCCAGGTGATCACCGGCCGGCAGATGGCCGCGGTGCCGCTCGATGGCCGCAGTTATACGGATCTTCTTTCGTTGCAGCCAGGGGTTGCTCCGCAGACTGCGATCAGCGACACCACGGTGCAGGATGTGGGCGCCACGATCCTCAACCCTTCTGGCACACTCAACGCCGGCAACCTCTCTGTGAACGGCCAGAGGGAAACGGCCAACTACTTCAGCGTGAATGGCAGCGACGCTGAGGAAGACGTCAACGCCGGCACGGCCGTGATTCCCAATCTTGACGCTATTGCGGAGTTTCGCATCATCACCAGCAACTTCGACGCCGAATTTGGCGAATTCAGTGGCGGCCAGATCAGTGTGGTCACTAAGTCGGGCACCAATGAGTTTCACGGCAACGCCTTTGACTTCCTGCGCAACACCGATCTTGATGCGCGCAACTATTTTTCGCCTGCGCGCGGCGTGTTCCGCCAGAATCAGTTTGGCGGGACCTTCGGCGGCCCGATCCGCAAAGACAAGCTGTTCTTCTTCACTGACTACCAGGGGACCCGGCAGACACAGGGAGTGGACACCGGCAACATCGCGGTGCCTTCAAACGCAGACCGCACCGGCAATCTTCTCGACTTTACAACCGGAACGGCCGGAAATCAGTTGACGGGGCTTGTAGGCGGCCCTTATTTCGCAAATATTCTCACCCAGGAGCTGGGTTACCAGGTGACGGCAGGCGAGCCATACTACCTGGCCGGCTGCACGTCATCCTCGACATGTGTCTTTCCGAATGCGGTGATTCCGCAACGGGCATGGTCGCTTCCAGCACAGAGAATGCTTCAATACATTCCCGCTCCGAACACGGCTTCTGGAACCTTTGCAACCTCCGCCTACAACCAGACGGTGCGCGATGACAAGGTGGGCACGCGCGTTGACGCGAATACACGCTGGGGGCTTCTATCCGGCTACTACTTCATCGACGACTTCAGTCTCGTCAATCCTTATCCGGTTGCTCAGAGCGGCGCCAACGTCCCCGGCTTCTCGGCCCTCACCACGGGCCGCGCACAGCTCATTGCTCTTGGCGACACCAAGAGCATCGGTCCAACGATGGTGAACGAATTCCATTTGAGCTTCATGCGCGACAACACCGATCTCGGCCAGCCTATCGGAGGGTGGAATGTAAGCCTGGCCTCGCAGGGTTTTGTGAACGCAGACGGAACCAACAGCATCGTGGCTCTCGATCCCCGTGGGGAGGGCG
>JASHVE010000497.1 GCA_030039675.1 Acidobacteriaceae bacterium
CCGGCTCATGCGGGTGACGGCGAGCAATCTTCCGCGCAGGGCGCGTGGCTCTGCAACCCCGGGATGCGCGAGCTTTCGCGCGAGGAGAGCGACCGGCGGGCGGCTGCGGGCGAGCCGTTCGCGCTGCGTTACCGCGTGCCGCGCGGCGAGGGCCGGACGCTGCGATTTCACGACGGCGTTTATGGGGCGCAGTCCAAGGAAGCCGATGATGTAGAAGATTTCGCGTTGTTACGGTCGGATGGCATGCCCACCTACCATCTCGCTTCGTGCGTGGACGATGCCGATCTGCGCATCAGTCACATCATTCGCGGACAGGATCACCTGACCAATACCTTCAAGCATCTGCTCATCTTTGAGGCGCTCGGTGCCCAGCTTCCGCAGTTCGCGCATCTGCCCCTGCTCGTGGCTCCCGACGGCGCCAAATTGTCGAAGCGCAAGCATGGGCCGGTGGTCAGCGTGACGACCTATCGCGATGCGGGCTTTCTACCGCAGGCGTTTATCAACTTTCTCTGCCTGCTGGGGTGGTCGCCTAAGAACGACCGCGATTTTCTGACTTTGGATGAGATTCGGGACCTGTTCACGCTCGAAGGCGTGAACCGCGCTAACGCGGTGGTGAATTTTACAGAAGACGATCCCTTTGACGCCAAGGCTGTTTGGCTGAACGCCGAGCATCTCCGCGCACTGCCTGTCGACGAGCTCAGCCGCCTGCTTGTGCCGTTCTTCGAGCAGGCGGGATTGCATGCTTCGCAGGAAAAGCTGCTTGCGGTAACGCCGCTGATCCGCGAGCGCATCAAGCTGCTGCGCGAGGCTGTTCCGGCTGCGGATTTTTTCTTTGTTTCGGAGCTGGCGCCGTACGATCCCGCAGAGCTGATTCCGCCAAAAAAGGGAGACCCCAAGAGGGAAGATTTGGCGGGCGATGCGGCGCTGGCGCGGCGCGTGCTCGAGACCGCCGAGCAGGTGCTCGCGACAACTCCGTTCGATCACGATTCGCTGGACAAGGCACTGCGCGAGGCTGCGGCTTCGCTGGGGCTGAAGGCGGGGCCGATGTTTCAGCCGATCCGCGTGGCCGTGTGCGGACGCAAGAACGCGCCGCCGCTGTTTGAAACGATGGTTGTGCTGGGGCGCGAGGTGTGCCTTAGACGCATCGGTCAGGCCGCGGAGACGCTTGAAAGACTGGTGTAAGCGGAGCACGGCACTCGCAGGAATTCACACTTGTCGCCTGAGGGGTGATGGGGTTGGCACGGTTCCGCCGCCCCTACAGGGCTCGCAGGTCCTTTTTTGCAGTTTTCCCCAGAATTCCGTCCGTCGCGGCGGACTCCATCCTGGGCTATTCACGCGGCATCCCTCCGGGATGCTTTGACGGATTCATGAGGAATGGCAGCAATGAATATGAATGCAAATCCGGAAAACATAGAAACTCGCACTCCTTCGAATTTTCTGCGCGAGATTATCGCTGAGGATGCGCGCACAAAGAAGTATGGCGATGCTGTCATCCAGACGCGCTTTCCTCCTGAGCCCAACGGCTATCTGCACATCGGGCACGCGAAGGCGATTTTTCTTGATTTTGGACTGGCGGATGAGTTTGGGGGCAAAACCAACCTGCGCTTCGACGACACGAATCCCGAGAAGGAGGAGACGGAGTACGTTGAATCCATCCAGGAGGACGTGCGCTGGCTGGGCTTTGAGTGGGAGAAGCTTTGTTATGCGTCGGACTACTTCGGCCAGCTCTACGAGTGGGCGTTGCAGCTGATCAAGGCGGGCAAGGCGTATGTGGATGATCTGACGGCCGAGGAGATTCGCCAGCACCGCGGGACGCTGACGGAGCCGGGCAAGGATTCGCCCTACCGCAACCGCTCCGTCGAGGAGAATCTCGACCTGTTCGTGCGTATGAAGAACGGCGAATTCCCCGACGGCTCGCGGGTGCTGCGCGCCAAGATCGACATGGCATCGCCGAACCTGAACATGCGCGATCCGGTGATGTACCGCATTCTGCATGCGACGCACCACCGCACCGGCGATGCGTGGTGCATCTATCCGATGTATGACTACGCGCATGGGCAGTCGGACTCGATTGAGAATGTCACGCACTCGATGTGCACGCTGGAGTTTGCCGACCACCAGCCGCTGTACCGGTGGTTTATCGAGCAGCTGGGGATCTTTCCTTCGCAGCAGATTGAATTCGACCGGCTCAACCTGACCTATACGCTGCTGAGCAAGCGCAGGCTGCTGCAGTTGGTGCAGGAAGGACGCGTGCGCGGGTGGGACGATCCGCGGATGCCTACGCTGTCAGGCATTCGCCGGCGCGGGTTTACGCCCGAGGCGATCCGCGCCTTTGTCGCTTCCGTGGGCGCGACGCGCACGAATGGGATCATCGATATCGAAATGCTGGAGCACTTTCAGCGCGATGATCTGAATCGCCGCGCGGCGCGCGCGATGGCCGTGCTGCGGCCGCTCAAGGTGGTGATCGACAACTACCCCGAGGGCCAAGAAGAAATGGTCGACGTGGCGAACAATCCGGAAGATCCCGCGGCGGGAACGCGGCAGGTGCCATTCTCGCGGGAGATTTATATCGAGCAGGATGATTTTCGCGAGGTGCCTCCGCCGAAGTATTACCGGCTCTCGCCGGGCAAGGAGGTGCGGCTGCGCAACGCGTACTTTATCACCGCGCAGAACGTGATGAAGGACGCGGAGGGCAATGTCGTTGAGGTGCACTGTACCTACGATCCGGCGAGCCGCGGCGGCAACTCGCCCGACGGGCGCAAAGTGAAATCGACGATGCACTGGGTCTCGGCCAAGCATGCCATCTCGGCCGAAATCCGCGTGTACGACAAGCTGTTCAGCAATCCCAATCCGAGCGATTTTCCGGAGGGCGGAAGCTTTCTGGATAATCTCAATCCGAACTCGCTGGAGATTGTGAGCGACGCGAAGCTGGAGCCGTCTCTCGCTGACGCGAAGGTTGAAGAGCGGTTCCAGTTCGAGCGCGTGGGTTATTTTTGTGTGGATAGAGACTCGTCCGAAACGAGAAAAATATTCAACCGGACGCTGGCGCTGAAGGATTCGTGGGCGAAGATTGAGAAAAAGGCAGCGGGTTAGCGAGTTAGCAGGTTAGCAAGTTAGCGGTTGGTTGAAGTTTGTGCTTTCCCAGGTCTCAGAAGCGAGACCTGGGGCACCCGGCACTGCAGGCAGATAGCGCAAGCAACCCTTTTGTCTTCGTTTTTTTATTTCCCGATCACGTCGATCGGGACGGTGATTGTTTTGGGCGGGAGGCACTCGTTGCGGTCGCAGGCCTGGTAGTGGAGCTTGCCCTCGACGAGGTGATCGCCGGGCGCGGCAACGATGCGCGCTTCAATGACGAAGTCGCCGGTGTAGACGCTAAGCCTGGTCTTGGGGTCGATGGCGAGGGTGATCTCTGTGCCGGGAGGGTACCTGGCTGCATCCAGGCGCGCGGTCGAGTCGGCGGGAATCGAGAAGGTGGTGGGAATGAGGAAGTCGTCGCTTGGCGTGTGCGAGTTGATGTGCAGGCCCTGCGCGACGCGGAAGTGCAGAGTGACGGGGCTGGGCTTGCCGGCGGCGACGGTGACCTGCTCC
>JASHVE010000498.1 GCA_030039675.1 Acidobacteriaceae bacterium
CTTTATTGGTATGAAACTGTCCGAGACCCAAAGGCGCCGGGAGGCGCCAAACTGGTTCCGCATTTGATCGATAAAAAAGCCGCGCCTGCGCAGCGTGTGGGCCAGCCGGAACGCGCTGCTCCGGTCAACGCCGATCAGCGTCGCCAGATCGCCCAGCGAAACCGGCTGTTTCGATTGAGCGACAAACTGAAGAATCGTCAGGCCGCGGTCCAAGCTCTGAATCAATGGAGCTTGAGGACTCTTCTTCACACGCATGGGTGCAACTCTTGTGTTCGGAATCTCCCACCAATCCTCTCTAGGGATAACAGCTAACCCATTCTCTGCCTTAGATTGAGTCGTGTCAGGAGCAACAATTGTTCTTTCAATTTACCATAGCGATCACCCGGGATTTCAGGCCCATTTCCTGGACAAATCATCGCATTCCTCCGCAATCCGGAAGGACGAAACGGGCCGAAAACCAACGGGTCAGTGTGCACCTCCGCCGGCATGGCGGCCGATTCCCGGCCGCGGCTTACCCCAGAAGATAAAGGTCCCAAAGCGCGTGGAAGTCACAATATCCATCGCACCGTCATGGTTGAGGTCAACCGCCAATACCGTGTTGCCGACGCCGCTGTCGTTATCGATCAAATGCGGAACCAGTTTGGCGCCTCCCGGCGCCTTTGGGTCTCGGACAGTTTCATACCAATAAAGAACGGGAGGGCCGAACGTATAGGGATCGAGACCGCTATCCAGATGCGAGTACCACCGTTTGCCAACGAGAAAGTCCGGAATACCATCGCCATTGATGTCGGCCACGCCGGACCCATGCAATTCCGAAAAAGTTACATCTCCGGCATTCTTGGTTGAGAAGTCGTCCATCACCATATGTTTCACGAAGGAGATGTTACCTTGAGCGTCGCGCTTTTGTTCGAACCATGCCAGGCCCCAGCCGTGAGCAGCGAGCGACGTGACCACATCGGCCAGGCCATCTCCGTTCACGTCGTAGACGGCCATAACGGCGCCCCCCATGAAGCCATGGCTATATTGCGCGAAAGCCTGCGGATGATACTTCCATGTCTGGTCGCCACTGCCCGGCTTGGGATGTTCCCACCATCCGTAGGGGTTCACGATATCCACCAATCCGTCGCCGTTGATATCGCCGGCGCCCAGGCCGTGCGCTACGGCGTAGCCTCGTTCGGAGACGTTGTGTACGATCCACGGAGCGGTAGGATTGGCGGGATCCGGCTCCGCATAGCGAACATAACCATCGCTGGCAAACACCAAAGCGGGCTTGCCCGGCCCGTCGATGTCCGCCACAATCGAAATTTCGCTTGAGACGTTGTCGACGACGGGATACTTCTCCCAGATGCGGTTTTCTCCTCTGGGATTGACATACAAGTAGACGCAAGGTCCGCCTCCAAACTTTACGGTGATGAGGTCGGGCCACTCAGGATGCCCTGTAAAGGCTCCGGCGAACTCCTCGTGGGAATCCATCGCGAAATCATTGGTTGGGTCGGTAGCCTCTCCGCGCCAGATCTCCCTGCGTTTCGTGAAGTCGGGCCCATAGTAGACAAAGGGACCGGAGGCGATGTCGAGGTAGCCATCGTGATTGAAGTCCGCTGCTGCCTGGCCCCAGCCATAGTAGAAGTCGTTCAGGGTCTGCTTGTGGAAGTCGCTGGAGGTGTAGTTTGGCTCTCGGGTCTTGAGGCTCAGGTCGGCGATGGCGATATTCCTGTATTCCACCTCGCCGGTGCCACCGATATAGAGCGCGATGGGTCCATAGCCTTCGGCCGCCAGAGAGCCGCGCTGTGGGCCATCGTTAAGATTGACGCGGACAACGTTAGCATCGAAAGAGAACTCCACGCTATTCCAGTCATTCGTTCGATATTTGGTATCGGGGGGATGAAGTGGTAAGTCTGCCGGGGACTCTCTGCGACCCATGCCCATGCGGCCGTCCCCGGCTGCTGGTTGCGGCTTGGGAGGCCAGGGCGAAACGACACGCGTAAAGCCGCCGCCGCGTTGCTCCTCGGTTGCGCTGACGATCTTCCCCTGAGCATCGAGGGTTACATCATATCCAGCTAGATTCTCCATGTCGCTAGTGGTGTCGCTGAGGGAGACGTAGACTCCTTTCATGCCACCGTCCGGTGTCTTCTCCGCGCGCAGCAGCAGGCCGGTCACACAGCCACCGGTACATTTGTATTCGGAATAGAAAAGAATATCCTGATACGACCTGTCGAGCACCAGCCAGCCACCCGCTGCCTGTTTGGGCGTGCCCACAATCTCACCGTTTTCCGCGCGCCACTCCGCCTGACCAAAGGAATGCCAGCCATCCAGACTGGCACCGCTCATAGTAATGTCCGGATGGAACGACGGCCCGGATGCGAAGACGGGCGTGACATTACTCAACAGGCACGCGGCAAACCACGGCGCCCACTTTCGGAACATAAGTTACCCCAATCCACACAATACCGCTCAGCGTCTCGTTACGGCCACAACCGAGGCACAGAATACATTGCGTATTATGCACAAAGTATTTCGCTTTTTTCAAGTCCGCAAGCTATATTAGCGCAAGGCTGCAGAGAGTCAAGGAATCTGTTTCTTTTTGTCGTAAACAGTTATCAGCCTGCATCGTCTTGTCCGGCGAAACCTTCCGCTTCATCGCCGGCTGAGACTAAACTGGCGGTCGCTTCGTCACTACACCTGGATTTCAAAAATAATTGAAAGGCGGCGCGGTGAAATATCGATATTCGATCAACACTCTGGTGCTCAGCTGCCTAGTATGCGCAGCAAGCGGAGCCGCACAAACCGACTGGCCGAGCTTTGGCAATGATCCCGGCGCAATGCGGTATTCTCCGCTGCAACAGATCAACACCGACAATGTCACGCAGCTCAAAGTCGCCTGGAAGTTTGACACCGAAGTGCAAAATGCCGCGCCGGCAGCGCCTCCCGTCGTAAACCATGCGGCCCCCGCCGAGGAGGCGCCGATGCAGTCAGCACAAGCTGGCGGCGCTCAAGGGCAGCAGGGGCGGCGGCCATTTCGCCTGATGCGCCTCTCCGAATCGATTCCCCTTGTCGTCGACGACGTGCTTTATATGTCGACTGCGTACAGGCAAATCGTCGCGCTGGATGCAGAGACAGGCGAGAAGATCTGGACCTACGACAGTCCTCATCCGCCTGCGCTCCGTGGCGTGAGTTATTGGCCGGGAGCCCCTGGCTTTTCGCCCCAGATTGTCTATGGAACCATCGACGGCTGGCTCATCGCACTGGATGCGAAAACAGGAAAGCCTGTGCCCACTTTCGGCGACGGAGGCATGGTAGATCTGAAGGCCGGCATCGTCACTGATCAGTATCCCAATGCGCGGCTCGGCGTTACTTCGCCTATGGTCTTTTACAAGAACTACGTCATCCCCGGCTGCTCGCCGGGCGAGCGTCCGGCTTTCGGCGCTGAATGCGACGTGCGCGCATTCGACATGCGCACCGGCAAAGTGGCCTGGACCTTCCACACTCTGCCGCGGCCCGGCGAGCCGAACCACGACGTCTGGAAAGATGGCCAATGGGAACACCGCGCAGGAGTGAACTCCTGGGGGCTCATGTCCGTTGACGTAGAACGGGCCATGGTCTTTGTCCCCGTTGGGACGCCCAACACAGATTTCTACGGTGGGAACCGGGCGGGATCGAACCTCTATGGATCAAGCCTGGTTGCGCTCGACGCCAACACCGGGAAACTGAAGTGGTACTTTCAGACGGTCCACCACGACAATTGGGACTACGACGATTGCTCCGCACCTATCTTACTGACCGTGAAACAGCACGGAAAAGCGATCCCGGCTGTGGCCCAGGTCACAAAACAGGGACTCGTCTTCATCCTCAATCGCGAAACCGGCAAGCCGATCTTTGGTGTGAAAGAGGTTCCCGTCGCCAATGACAATGCGGCCCCCGGTGATTCCAATTGGCCGACCCAGCCCATGCCGGTGAAGCCGCCACCGCTGGCGCGCAACAGCTTCTCGCCGGACGAGATTGCCACCGTCACTCCGGAACATGAGAAGTATTGCAAGGATCTTCTCGCACTGGAAGGCGGCGCCATGACCGGTGGCCCCTTCGCGCAATACGGCCCCAAGCTGCGCGTGATTTTTCCAAGCTGGACTGGAGGCACGAACTGGGGTGGTGGATTCTTTGATCCGAAGCTAGGATATCTTTTCGTCGACACCAAGGACCTGGCGAACTTTAACAAGCTCGTTCCCGATGGCAAAGGCGACTACAACCGCGTTAGCCCCGACAATGCGCCGCCCCGCATCGGCGACTACTTTTGGGATGGCACCAAGGGCTGGCCATGTCAGCAGCCACCATGGGCGCGGCTTATTGCTGTCAATGTCAACACCGGCGATATCGTATGGCAGGTTCCGCTCGGCTCTTTTGAAGAGCTCGACAAGCTTGGCGTGCCGAAGACCGGTACGCCCACAACCAATGCCGGTGGAATCGTCACGGCCGGCGGCCTCATCTTCATCGGCGCTACAACTGACGGCAAGTTCCGCGCCTTCGATTCTCACACAGGAAAAGAACTGTGGACAGTTGACCTCGGAGTGGACGTGAACTCCATCCCCATTACGTGGCAAGGCAAAATTGGCAAACAATACGTTGCCGTTTTTGCGTCAGGAGGCGCACACCACGGAGCCAAGTCGGGAATTCTCTACGTGTACACGCTGCCTTGAATACCGGCCGACAGCGATCTAGGAGCGGAACGTGACGCCCTGCCGCTCCAGATAGGCCTTGCTGATCTTGACCAGATCCAGCGGAACCAGCGGCGTTTTGCCGTCATTGTCCAGTTCCACCATCACCATGCCATGAAGCTTCTTCTTCTGGACCAGGTCTAAGATCGCGGGGATGTCGACCTTTCCCTGCCCCAGAGGACAATAACCGGCGAGATGCGGGTTCTCGCCGTTATAGTCCTTCAAATGCATGTGCTCGATGATGGACAGGAAATCTTTCACCACCTGCACCGCATCAGAGCCGCCTTTCGTGAGCTGGCCGATATCGGGTCCAAACCGCACATACTTCGTGTTCACCGCTTCCATCACCGCGTACGTCTCATCACGCGATTCGACACACGTGCCGGTGTGTTGATGCAAAGCAGCGGTCAGTCCGGTATCGCTCACCGCCTGGCAAATGTCGTTCAACGCGGCAACGATATTCACCTTGTTCGCCGCAAAGTCGTAGGTATCGCGGTGCACGGGATTCGGCCCGATCACGGTAACCCTGCCGCCGTACTTCTTCACAATGCCCGCCCAGCGGACGGCTTTAGCGACTTCATCTTTGCGCCTGCTCGGGTCTGTCAGGTTCACGTTGCAGTATGCCGAAATCAATGGCAGCTGGTGCGCCTCGAGAACTGCGCCCAACCCGCCAGGCCGGCTCTCCCACGTGTCGAAAACATTGCCGAATGTCTCAAATCCGTAGAAGCCTTCGCTGCTGACATCGGCAACCGCCTGCGCGATATCCGCGTTCTGCCACGTAATCCCCGTGTGGCCTACATGAATTTTGCGCTTCTTCGAGGCAAACACGGCTGCCGGAGCCACCATGGCCGCTGCGGCTACTGCCGCGCCCTTCATAAATTTGCGTCGGCTGATCATCTGCTTCAAGGATGATTCCTCCTGGGCTCATGTCAAAAAACAAGACGTTGCTGGTTCTGTTTGATCTTGTCGGCGGGAACACCGGAAACGGACGCCACATCCTGCCACGTCTTGAAATTGCCGTGTTGTGCGCGATGCTGGACAATCAGCTCCGCCTCGGCTCGCGTGAGTCCGAGCGCCGACGCCAGATCTTCCGCGCTGGCCTTGTTCACATTCACAGGAGCCGGCACATCGGAGGCGGCAGCGTGCGTCGCATTGCCGGAGTCTGCCAGCGGAGCCGTCTTCTCCGGTGCGGTTTCGGACGAAGCCTGAGGTGCAGTCTTCGAATCGGGGCCGAAGTTAGTTGCAAGATACTGGATCAGGGTATCCGCATCGTCGTCTGAAATCACGGCGCCGCGCCCCACCATTTTGCTGAGAACGTCGGCCCACTCATCCTCGGTGCGGCCCGGCTTTTTCACGATGACATTGGCGGCATGGCAGGAAAGGCAAGATTTCTTGACGATCGCTTTGCCCGGCCCGTCAGGCCAGGGATCATTGTCCGCCACATTCGTGTTCGCCTGTGCGGCTGAATTATGCAAGCCAGCAATCATGATCGCCGCAGCGGCGATCATACTGATTGAAGCAGTCAACCGGATCATGATGATAAATCCCCAATTTGCCCTTTGCTTTTTTGGGCGCCAGACCAGGCTCGTGCAACAGATCGTGCACAGTGGTGCGGCATCTCCGCGGAATTAGTCGCACCCGCAGACTCTTACTTCCCAACCCACCCGCCGTCGACATAAAAGGACTGGCCAGTGAGATAACGCGCTTCGTCTGAGGCGAGAAAGGCCGCGACTGCACCAATCTCGTCCGGCTGCCCTGCGCGCCCCATCGAAATCTGCCCGAGCACGCTGGGCAGGAGGCTGGAATCTTTCATGATCCAATCGGTCATCGGCGTCTCGATCAGGCCGGGATGAATACAGTTGACGCGAATGCCCAGCGGCGAGACCTCAGCCGAAACATTGCGCGTCAGCGCTTCGATGGCAAGTTTGCTGGGTGCGTAGTGCGTGCGTCCTGGAAGAACTCTGGCAGCCTGAATCGACCCAATATTGACAATTGCTCCCTTTCCGCCAGCGGCCACTACGCGGCGGCAGAAGACCTGCGAGCAGAGCCAGCCACTTTTGAGGTTGACCATGGTCACATCTTGCCACTGCTGGTCGGTCATTTCGAGAAACGGAATGATCGTTTCGATGCCTGCATTGTTGACAAGAATATCGATGGTCCCCATCTCCCGCCAGGTGCGGTCAACCATTGCTTCGACCTGGTCTCTGCAGATGACATTGGCATGGATAACGATCGCGCGCCGTCCCAAGCTCTGGATCTCGTCGCGCAGAGCCTCTGTCTGGGCAGAGCAATTCACGTCATTAATGATGACGTCGGCCCCTTCGGCCGCGAATGTACGGGCAATCCCTCTGCCGATTCCTTGTGCGGCCCCTGTAACCAGCGCGACTTTATTGGCGAGCTTCATAAATCTCTCTCTTCTCTGTGCAGGACGCCCATCTCGTCCCACTCCTGAAGATTCGCTCTAGTGGATTGTCCATCCGCCGTCGACCATGAGCACATGGCCAACGACCATGTCAGCCAGGTCGCTGGCTAGAAACAAAACCGCACCCACGAGGTCTTCGGGCTGATTCCAGCGGCCGCGGGGAATCATTGTCTCCGTAGCCCACTGCTTATAGCCAGGCCGCTCCAGAATATTCTTGCGCGATTCGGTTTCCGTGATGCACGGCGCAACCACATTGACCACCACGCCATCATGCGCCCACTCCAGCGACAGCGCTCGCGATAGATGATGCACCCCGGCCTTAGCGGCCGCATAAACCGAGCGCTGCTTAAAACCGACTACTCCGAAATTCGAGCCAATATTAATGATCCGGCCGCCGCCCTGGGGAATCATAATCTTGGCCGCCGCCTGGCACGCAAAAAACACGCTCTTGAGAGACGCGGCCATAGTCTTGTCGTACTCTTCTTCAGTCACGTCGAGTGCAGGCGTGGTTCCGGTCCATCCGGCGTTGTTGACCAGAATATTGATCTTTCCAAACTTCGTCTTGGTTGTCTCCATCAGCACGTGGAGCTGTGAGACCTGTGAAACATCGGTCGGCACAATCAGGGCGCTTCGCCCCAGAGACTCAATTTCCGCGCGCACGTGCTCAATCGCATCCATACTGCCGACCGGATGCTTGGCCAATACAAGGTCCGCTCCCGCCTGCGCAAGACCCAGCGCAATTGCACGTCCAATACCCTGAGAAGCCCCGGTAACAATGGCGACCTTCTCTTTCAGCCCAAAGCTTGAATAATCCATTACCGAGCGCTCCGTGTGCCCCGAAAAAACGGCGGCACGAAAACCGTCTACCGCCCTATAAGCGCGACAACCTTATTGTTGCATATTACGACATAATTATTGCATATCGCGCGATATCGAGAGTATTATCCCATTTTTCAATCACGCGTCAAGCGCACAGAGGCTCGGTGTGCGATCGCTGACGGGACTTCCTGCGCATTGACGCAAGTGCGCGCCAGGATGGCCCTCTGGACCGAATTCATTACCGCGCCTCACCGCTTCGAAGCTCCGAGATGAACATCGAAAAATTGTGCAATCAACTCGTCGGCCTCCCGGCTCTCGGGCAAGCCGGCTTCATACCAGAATCCGTGGGGGAGGGCTTCAAATACGACCAACTGCGCCTCATCTCCGGCGCGAAGGAAAGCACGGTGCAAGATGGTAGTGCCGCTCAGCATCATGTCGCGGGTGCTGGTGAGAAAAAGCGTCGGCGGCATCCCGTGCAGATCTGCATAGAGCGGCGAGAGCACAGGATCTTTGGGGTCCGTTGAGCCCACATAGGGAGAGATCCATTGTACGCCTTCCTTAGGCGCGCTCATGCGTCCTGCGAGCCCGGTAACGGAGTACATTGCCTGCGTGTCGCCCAACTTGCTGAAATCTCCAGAGCCGGTAAAAATGCCTAAAGCACCCGGCATGGGCAGACCAAGCTGCTTGATTTTGACAGCCACCTCAGCGGTGAGGATTCCTCCGGCCGACGCACCATAAATGGCAATGTGTTGTGGCTCGTAAGTATGGAGCAGTTCCCTATAAACCACAACGGAGTCGTCAACGGCGGCTGGAAATGGATGTTCCGGCGCAAGGCGATAGAGAACCGCGATCACCTTCGTCCGCGCCAGGTGAGCTATGGGAATCGACTCTGTCAGAGAGCCAGAGTCTGTGGTAAAGCCGCCGCCGTGCAGGTTGATCAGCACGCGATCTGTCTTGTCAGCCGGAATGGGATCAACGGGAGTAATAACACGTACCGGCACGCCGCCGATTGTGGACGACTCGATCTTCACAGGATAGAGAGCGCGATTCAACGCCGAGTCATGGGCCTGCATCGCATCAGTGGCCGCACGAATTTCCGCAAGGGTCGCATTGGGCCCTGGATGATACACCGGATGGGTAAGATACTCCCGCGCCTCTGGACTGATGGTCTTGGGCAATGGAATGACGCGCGTAATGTGCGAGGTGCCCTGCGCGTCTATGTAGTTTGAATCTTCCTGCGGTATTGGCGTCGCGGGCTCCTGAGCCAAGCTCGAATGCCCATTCGCACCCAGCACGCTCACGATACAGGCGAGGAGTGACACTCGAAGCTTCATTGTTCCTCTCGACGAATCTACCAATAAACGCTCCCCGAAAATCCCGCAGTTCGATGGGTGCAACCGCATTCAAGCTTGGCCTCAGGAGCCCGCCTGGGCGTAGCTCAAAAATCTTCAATTTTTATTGCGTATTACGCACATGATGTTGCACAATGCTGGAGGTTAATCGGGCAAATGAAATTTGTCAACTATAAAGCGACCTATCAGCGCACCATGAATTGAGATGAAGTCG
>JASHVE010000499.1 GCA_030039675.1 Acidobacteriaceae bacterium
GTCGCGGTGACCGGCGACCGCTCGATTCTTGACGAGCGCGTTGCAGACCATACCGTCCGCGAGCGCCTCGGCATGGCCTTGCAATACGTGCTGACCCAGCGCTTCGATCAGCGGCATGGGCTGGTCTGGGGCGCGACCCGCGCCGACTGGGGCGATGTGCAGCCCGAGTCGCCGCATGGCACGGTGCTGGATGAGCATTCGCATCGCGCACTGTGCATCTACGACAACGCCATGCTGCTTCTCGCAATCAACGATTACGTGCAGCTGCTGGGGCCGGATACTCCGGAAGCGGATCACTGGAGGAAGACAGGCGATCAGTTGCGGCACAACATTCGCAAATACCTGTGGGACAAGAAACATCAGAAATTCATTCCCCACGTCTATCTCAACGGCTCGCCCTTCCCTAAAGATTTCGATGAGAATGCCATCTACTATCACGGCGGCACAGCTGTAGCCATTCAAGCCGGCCTGCTAACGCATAAAGAGGTCGGCGAAGCAATCGCGCATATGGACGCCGACGTGAAGGCCGCCGGAGCCTCTTCGGTTGGACTGACGCTTTATCCGGCATATCCCGACGGCTTCTTCCAGAATCCGCAACTGCGGGCGCCTTATACCTACCAGAACGGCGGCGACTGGACCTGGTTCGGCGGACGCGTCGTGGAGGCGCTCATTGAGCAGGGATACATCGCCGACGCGTATCGCGAGCTGCGCCCCATGGTCGATCGTGTGCAGCGCGTGAACGGCTTCTACGAGTGGTGGACGCGGGACAATCAGCCGCGTGGGTCAGGCGATTTTCGCGGCTCCGCCGGCGTTCTGGGTCACGACATCGAATTACTCGAGGCGTGGGCGGAGCAACATTAACCTGCTATTGAGGAAACATCGCCGTCACAACCGAGAATGATTGGTCGCATGTCTCTCTGGGTCGGCACGGTATATGTATGATATATACAAGACATGGGCAAGAGTGATCCCCTTGCGGCTTGCGCCGGCTTCGATTGGGATGAGGCGAACATTACCAAGAATTGGGAGCGCCATCAGGTAACACCAGAAGAGGCAGAGGATATTTTCTTTCATGACCCTTTAATGGTCCGCTCCGATACGGCGCATTCGAAACGAGAAAAGCGCTACTGGGCCTTGGGAAAGACCGGACATGACCGGAGGCTTTTCATGGCATTCACGATTCGAAGAAAGCTGATCAGAGTCATCTCAGTCCGCGACATGAGCCGCAAGGAGAACGAGGAGTACCAGCGATATGAAGAAGAAAATCCCTAATTTTAGAAGCGAGGCCGAGGAGTTCGAGTTCTGGTCGTCTAGCGGGAAGGGCTTGGATTCAACGGAGTATTTGGATTGGTCGCAGGCGAAGCGCACGAAGTTCCCCAATCTGAAGCCCACGCTGCGGACCATCTCCGTACGGCTGCCGGTGGCCATGATTGAGGACCTCAAAATTCTCGCCAACCAGCGTGATGTACCTTATCAGTCCTTATTGAAGGTCTTTCTCGCAGAACGGTTGGAAGCTGAGCGCAGATTGAAGCGAGCAGGATAGTCTTTCCGCTCGTCACTCCGCCTTCTTGAAATCGAAATACGCGAGATTCATCTGGCCTTCGGTGAGAATGTGCACGGTCAGCACATTTTTTCCGCGCTTGAGCCTCACCTTGGCGATGTTTCGCGCAACATTCCAGTGATGCCACTGCCGCCAGGCCACCGGATCGGCCGGATCGGCAGTGGACTCGATCGCAAGCGGCGCGGTGGCGCGCTCGCCGTTCACGTCAAGGGCGATTGTTCCGCCGCGGTTCGAGGTGTAGAGCAGATCGGCGCTGTACCAGCCGGCCTTCGCCACATTCACGGTGATGTTGAACCACTCGCCCGGCGCCGTCCAGCCGACATAAAACATGTCCGGCGGCGGTTGCACCTTGTCGTACTGAGTGTCGTCGATCTGCTGCGGACTACGGTTCATCTTGGTGTAGGAGATGTCTACGCCTTCGTTCATCCGGAACTCGTTCAGGTACGACCCGTCGGCGGGATTCAGTGCGCCACTGCCATTGTTCTTGGCGTCCGTATCGTGATAGGCTACGCCCTCACCGCCGCGATCGTAGTAGGCACACAGCACTTTGCCGGGAATTTTTTGCGCGCCGTCGTGATAACGAATATCTTCATACGGAGCGCCTTTGTATTGAGCCAGAAAATCTGATTTTGCAGCCCACATCGTACCAGCAACCGAGAGCACCATCAGCGCCAGAAATCGCAGACTCCTTCCATTCATCTTCGACCGTCCCTTGTGACTTATGACGGCGTACATTGTGCGCCAATGAACAAACGGTTGTCTACTCCAAAGCGGTGCTCGGCTGATTGATCCAACGGTCTGGACCGATCGATGCTTGTGCATCGTTATCGCTTCCCCCGCGGTTCATATTGGAAGCACTGCTCGAGCGTTACACCAAGCGCAATGGCAACTTTAAATGCCGTCTCAAGCGATGGCGAGTATTTGTCCTGCTCCATGGCAATGACTGTCTGACGCGTCACGCCGACTTCATCGGCGAGCTGCTGCTGCGTCATCTCCCGCATAGCCCTGAGCTCTCGGATCTGATTCCGTATGGCGGGCACTAGAGCGCCCTCCGATACGACACAATCTGGGTTGCCGTCTTGGCTATGTCGGCGATCACCAGCATGCCGAAGAAGACGCTCAGAAAATGCAGACCAATCTTCCCGTTGTCCATCCGATGGTTGCCTACCGTCGCGTGAAACCACAACATGCCGAGGCCAAAAACCATCAGGGTCGCGATGGTGAGATACCCGGCACGATAGCCTCGCAGCTCGATCAGCCGGTCGCGCTCATCGGTTACGCGGTTGCGCGTAACGGCTGCGATGACCATTTGCAGAAGGAACTGCAAAACGATGATGCCGACGATCATCCCTGCAACCTTGTTCACAGAGTTCTGCTGGTGCAGGAAGAAATATGGGCCATACACCAGAAGCTCCGCCGCCAGCGAAGCATAAAGAGATTTCTCCCGGTAGGAAAGCGCCATCGCGACTCGCTCCTCAATGTCAAAAATATTTGACATTGAGGAGCGTAGCCCAAAACGTTTGCCGATGTCAAATATTTTTTACATCGAAAGTTGAAGCGACATTTGAAAGTAGAT
Source organism: Acidobacteriaceae bacterium (assembly GCA_030039675.1). Taxonomy (GTDB): domain Bacteria; phylum Acidobacteriota; class Terriglobia; order Terriglobales; family Acidobacteriaceae; genus Telmatobacter. The sequence goes on from JASHVE010000499.1 coordinate 3,138, forward strand.
CGAATATTCGTGCCTTCCCAGGCCTCGAAATCAGGATCTAGGGCACCCGACGTTGCATCGCTACGAGATCCCAGAAGCAGGCCCTGTGACACCAACTCCCGGGTTGAGCCTTTACAGGAGATCCAGCGAATTTAGCACCGAGTTTTCCACAAAATGCACCTCTTTTGCAGCAAATCCACAGCCAGACTCACGTCACAGAACCATTTAAGTTACCTGTCAAGGTACTAAATGTTGTGGTTTCAGGTTGACACACCCCACAGACAGCGGTATTTTTTCATCTGCCACCGTGCTTTTGGCACGGAAAACGCCGCCCGAAGGCGGCGTTGGTCAACAGACG
>JASHVE010000500.1 GCA_030039675.1 Acidobacteriaceae bacterium
CGTATCTGCAAGCCAAGGACCTGGTGGACACGGTCAGCGGCGTGATGGTCACTCACGACGTGGCGCTGTGGAACGGCAGTGACACCAGCCTGAGCGCGCCCACAACCACGCAGTACATGGGTGTAACAGCGCAGATTGCTGGCGGTGGCAACACGGTGACCGTCACAACATCGATGAAGATCGTCGACACCATCAAGACAACCATCGCGCAGATGGTGGCCAACACCGGTTTCCGCGTGCGGCCTACGGCGATCTACGGCAATCCGGTCCTGCTCGATCTGATCGACCAGGAGATGAAGACCGACTACAACGTGGTGCTGAACACGACTCAGATCACGGCCGGATTCACGGTGAAGATGCTTTCCACCCAGGCCGGCGATCTGCCGCTGATTCCGGATTGGAGTTTGAGCTACACAGGCACGCCGGGATCGGGCAGCGCGGTCCTGCCAGCCTACATCGTCACCGAAGATCTGATCGAGTATCACTGGCTTGGCGATCCTGCGCCCCGCATCTTCCAGCTTGGCTTGCCTAACTCGATGACGTACCAGTACGTCGCGGTCAAGTTCGGCGCGCCGGTGGTGAAGGGCGCAAGCTATGCGCACTACCAGGTGCTGGTCGACCGGTAGTACGTCAGACAGTTCACAGTTCACAGTGGACAGTTCGCAGCGCATCCGTAAGGGCGTCGCCAGCCGATATGCATGTTGGAACTGTGAACTGTTCACTGCGAACTCTGAGCGACGAAGGAGCGCGCGATGGCCTACTTGCAGCCAACCGATTACCCGAACTACGGCTTGCCGGCCGGGACAACGGCGGACTGGATCACTGCGGCCACGGCTTTGATCAACAGCTACTGCAGGCGGCCGGACCTGAACGTGATTCAGTACACCGAGCGCCTGCGGGTCACGGCCTGCGCACAGACTGTGCACCTGAGTTATCTGCCTCTGGCGCCACTGGGCACAGCAACTTCGCCGCTCGTAAGTTTGGAGGGCCGGTACATAAGACCGCGGCGCGGTGAATTGCCGAACGAGCCGCTGGCGGAGATTGCGTGGGCGTTTTCGTTGCCCGGTCAATGGACGGCGATCGATCCCACAACTGTGGACTACGATCCCAACACCGGCGAATTAACGCTGCCCTGGAATGTGCTGGGACTGCCCTACAGCGAAGTGATGGCGACCTACACGGCGGGGCTCGCGACGATTGGCGCAGACGTGATGGCGGCCTGTGCGCAAATTGTGCGCAACGCGCAGTCGACGCCCGCGCTCAACGCCAGCAAAACGAAGATTGACACCATGCAGATGCAATATTTTTCCAGTTCGCTGATCGACGAAACCGTACAGGCGTGGCTGAATCCTTACGTAGCGAACAGGCTGGGGTGATCCATGAGCGACACGGCGCCGCGCAATCCGACCGGAGCGCCGCAGATGCTTGCGGACGCCCTGCTGCGAAGCGTGACAGGCACAACGGCTCTTCTGCGCATTACCGGAACGAACACCGACACCAGCATGTCTGAGGTGGGACTGGTGGCCACCGCTTTCGTTGAAGCGCCCCTCAGCCCCGTGCTGATGCGCAAGCTGCGGCCGACGTGGCAGGAAGGCGGGCAGTCCAAGTGGGAGTTGCTGGTTTCAGCTACCAGCGTGGAGCAGCAAGTATGCGCGCTGGAGCTGTCGTCTGCACAGTCCTTGTTTTCGATGACGCTGGCAGTGTCTGTGGCCGGCCAGGATTACCTCATCGAATCGATCGCTTCCAACGAAGCCTTCGGACGGGTGTATCTCTACCGGCTGCTGTTGCGCGAGGCTCATCAGCAAGGGACATGAAAGCAGTTCATAGTTCCTAGTTCTCAGTTCATAGTTAACGGCACGACGCGATTCAGCGGGCTCGCGTGGGATCCCATGTTTTCGATGGCTCCTATCTGCGAATTGAAAACTGCCTGCTGTGAACTGTACGGAGTACCTATGCAAAACGCAAAAGACTCCTTTTATATGGCGCTGCGCACACGGCTGACGACCATCAATCCTGCGCGGACGATCTTATTGCGGGGTACGGTTCGTCCCGGAATTCTCGTCGAAGAAGCAGAGGCGCCGTTTCCTCAGCTTCCGAATGACGTGTTTGTGCTTCGCTGGCTCGGCTTCGCTGCGGATATGGATCTCGCCTCCACAATGGCGGTCGAAGAGTGCGAAATCCTCTATCAAACCTGCGGCACGCAGAGCTTCGGCGGGCTCGATCGCGGGCGCGCACTCAGCCAGATGGACGAAGAAGTGCTCGCGATGATCCAGCCTTTTTACACGCCGAAACTCAATTACACGGCGACGCCGCCGGCCGCAATGCTCACCCAGATCTTCTGGGATGAGCCGGGATTCACGCCCATCGTGGTGCTGCGCGACCAATTGAGCAGGTCAGCCAGAGTCACGGTCTATAGCTACCAGGAGCAGGGGGAGTAGATGGCAGCGAACTCGTTTTCGGCTCCGGCGCCAGTGGCGCGGAGGGCGCGGGCGTATTTTGCGCCTGTGAATCGCGGTACACAAACACCCGCTCTCTTCGACCCATCGCAACAAGGCAGGTTCAGCCTCGATGCTCCGCCCGCTCCGTGGATCAGCCTTGGATGGGTTCAGAATTTTGCGCGCAAGCCGGCGAGCAAGACAACTCCGGTGCTTACCGGCATTCCCGCGGCGGCGCTCGAGCAGGTTCGCGAGACACTTCAGGCTCAGGTGACTCTCGAATTTCTGAGCTGGACCAAGCTGACGATGGCGCTGGCGACTGGTTCGCAGCACATGAACGTCCTCGCGCCCGCAACCGGAGCCGCTGCTGCCGCCGATGGCGCGCAGGCTGCGCCCGCAGTAATTCCCCAGAGCGGCTCGACAGCCAGCTCTATTGCGCTCGCGTCAACGGACGCAGCCAAGTTTTCTCCAGGATCAATCATCGCCGTGGACATTGACTATACCGGGCAGACTGGATTTGTGGGCTCACCGGTTGCCGGCGCATATGTGCGCCAGGCGTTGACGGACATCGATTACATACGGCGCATCACGTTCAACGTTGCGCTCGTATCACAAGTCACTTCCAGTGGATTGACGCTCGCCGAGCCGCTCCCCGGCGGCGTGCCTGCGGCCGGCGCGAAAGTACAAGCGCTCACCGGATTCGTCGATCGCGAAGGAGGCAGTTTCTATCAGGAGTGGTCCGCGATCTTCGTACTCGAAGGCAGCCAGGGTGAGCGCATCTTCTTCTACTATCCGCGCCTGCAGACGATGACCGGCGCCGAAGAATCGATGCTCCCTCTGAACGGGAAGCCTCCGAACGGCCAGTCCCGCGTACTGCTGAAAGGCCAGTTCCTGGCGCTGCCCGTCACCGATCCGCTCGATGGCGAGAGGGTGGTCTGCTACCGAAGCTTCCTTCCTGCAGCGAACGCGCTTGTGTGACTGAGGGGTTCAGAAAGCTGTCATGAAGATCACAATCCAGGGCCAGGACTATACATCCGCGCTCGATGCAGCGCATTCACTCACTATCGAGCGCAAGCTCAACGCGCCTTCCATCTGCCAGCTGTGGCTGAGCTTGCCGGCCAACGGCAGTCTTGCGGCGCCCTCGCGCTTCCAATACCTGGCCGTGACGGGCGACGACGGCACTCTCTATTTCACAGGCTATATCGCCGTGAGTCCGTTGCCGGAGTATGCGGGGTTGGGCCTCGAAGGGCCGCGTTATCGAACAGTACTTCAAGCCGTCAGCGACGAGCTGATATTGGATCAATTGCTCATGCCCCCCAGCGCCGGCACAACCGGCCTAACAGCTGGCGCGCTCCTGACGTCGCTTGTCATGCATTCCGGTTCTGTAGCGCTATCGACCTCAGGGCTCACATTGAACACCGCGATCGGCGGATTTGCTCCCGAGCGCGATGCAAACTGGAGCCAGAGCGCCGGGCAGATCGCCGGGATGGCGCGGGCCGCATACCGGGCACTCAATGGAGCGCTCACTCTCACATCTGTGCAGACCACGGTGCATCCACTCAACGAAACCGATGGAAGCCTGACGCTTGCAAATCTCGATTTCACGGCAAGCGTCAAACGTGCGCTGGCCAACGACGTAACCGTATGCGGCGAAGACGAGCCCGTGGCCTATGTCACCGAGTATTTTCTGGGCGATGGAGCTACAACCGAGTTTGATCTCGCCGCTGATCCGTATTTCGCCGCCGCGTCTAAGTCGACGATCATCAATGAGCTCTTTAATGAGCCCCAGATCAATGCAGCGCTATGGGGCGTCTCGGGCGGAGCGGGCTATCTGACGATAGGCGCGAACGGCCTGGCGATGAACGGCGGCAATGGCATCGACGGACAAACTCTGCTCACCTGGATCGATCCCATCGAGATGGGTGGCACGCTCTTGCTCGAAGCTGTGGGAGTGACTCTTTCGCCTGGAAGCACAGGCATTGTGGCCGGTTTCTTTACCAGTCTCGACACTGCGGCCTGGTGCACGGCGGGCTTTCAAGCCACCGCGCTAGAGGGCACGGGAACCGTCGTGTTGCAACCTCTCATTGAGGGTTCAGCCGCCGGGACGGCCTTCACGCTGAACTCTGCCAATCAATACACGCTGCGTGTGCGTGTGCACTGCCCCGAGTGCGAGCGGGCGCAGGCGATTTACTACTCATTTGGAGACAGCGGCCTCATCAGCGCCGGCGGGCAGTGGGTGCTGGGCCCCGGCAAAATTCAGATGGAGATTCAGGAGTTCGTCAGTGGAGTGGGCGCAACGCCGGTAACACTCTATGACGGTGGCGTTACAAGCTTGCCGGGCACGTGCACTTTGATAGCCGCCAGCAGCATTAATCTGAATGGCACGATGCGGGCGATGAACTTGACGAGCCTCGGATCGGGATGGGTCGTCAGTACGCCTCCCGGTGGCGGACCTTATACGCGGCGCGTAGGCACTACGGCCGAAGCAGCCGAATGCCACTTGGAGCGCACCGGCAAGCTCGCCTTCTATACGGGATATGCACCTGTATCCGGCGAACAACTTGCCGTAAGCTATCGCACCGTCGGCAGAGCTGTGGGCCGCGCCGTGAATACGGCAAACCAGACGGCGTTGGCAGCAGCGGGTTCGCCCTCAGTGGCCGCGTGGATTGGATCGGTGACGCGGCCGCCTGCGCGCAGCTCCGCGGATTGCCGCAGTGCGGCCTTGGTGATGGAACAGGCGGCGGCGAGTGTGAGTGCGCTCTGGAGCGGCACTTACAAAGCAACCAGGGCCAGCTTTGCAGCGGACGTCTGGCCCGGCGATGCGCTGCTGTTGAATGCACCGTCAGCAAATCTGGATGTGCAGGTTGTTGTGCGCACCGTGAAGCTGAGTTATGGCGCTAGTTATCCCGACTTAGTCGAATACGACATCACTTTCGCGAATGACTGGGCAGACGATCTGGCAATCCGAACCAGCGCAACAGTCCCTGTGAATGCGTGGCTGCCAGCACCAATTGCCCCGACGGTGCTTGCGAATCTCAATAATCTGACCGTGACGGCTCTGAGCGGCAGTACGGTGACGATCAATACTGGTGTGACGCCGCCCACCGGCGGAGGATTCGAAATCCGGCTGCGCGACTTTGCCTTCATGCCGGGTGAGGATCCGACTCTGGTCCTGCGCGGTTCAGCGGCGAGTCTGACCTTTTCGCGCGTCTCGGCGAGCGACCGTTTCTACATTCGCATGTATGACGGCTCCACGCCGCCCAATTACTCCGAGTTCTCTGCGGCGCTGTTCATCAATCTGCCGTTGAGTTCATAGTGCACAATCCGATCGGCAAGTTTCCGGATGGAGCCTCAAGCATGCGGATCATGAGTGAATTCGAAGCGCAGGTGCTGAGCGACTTGAGTGTGTTGAAGGCGCAGATGTCCGGGCTCATGGGCGATGGTAACGGCGGACGGATCGCGGCGTTGGAGCGGCGCATGGACCGGCACGAACAGAACTGGCAGCGAGCCAAAGG
>JASHVE010000501.1 GCA_030039675.1 Acidobacteriaceae bacterium
AACCTCCCGGACGAAGGGACTGGGAACACCATGACGAACGGAATGCAGATTGAAATCGTTGTGTATTCGGGATTGGCGGCGCTGGTGCTGCTCATTCTCTTTGGCGTGCTGGCCAGGATGTATCGCAAGGCGGGGCCGAACGAGGCGCTGATTGTCTACGGCTTCCGCGGCCCGCGCGTGATCAAGGGCCATGGCACAGTGATCTTTCCCATGGTGGAGAACTGCCGCGAGCTGAGCCTGGAGCTGATGAGCTTCGACGTGGCTCCACAGCAGGATCTCTACACCAAGCAGGGCGTGGCGGTGACGGTAGAAGCCGTGGCGCAGATCAAAGTGCGCAGCGATCAGGCCTCAATTCTCACCGCGGCCGAGCAGTTTCTTACCAAGGCGCCGCCGCAGCGCGAAGGGTTGATCCGGCTGGTGATGGAGGGTCATCTCCGCGGCATCATCGGGCAGCTGACCGTGGAGCAGATCGTGAAAGAGCCGGAGATGGTAGGCGACCGGATGCGCTCGACCTGCGCAGATGATATGAGCAAGATGGGCCTTGAGGTAATTTCGTTCACCATCAAAGAGGTGAAGGACAAGAACGACTACATCTCCAACATGGGCCGGCCCGATGTGGCGCGCATCAAGAGAGACGCGGATGTGGCGACGGCGGAAGCCGAGCGCGACACGGCGATTCAGCGCGCGAATGCGCAGCGCGAAGCTGCGGTGGCGCGTGCGCAGGCGGATCAGGATCGGGTGATTGCAGAGACTGCATCGCAGGCGCGGCAGGCCGAGGCGCAGCGCGATCTGGATATCAAGAAGGCCCAGTTCTCTGAGCAGAGCCGCAGGCAGCAGGCGCAGGCCGACAAGGCCTATGAGCTGCAGACCAATGTGATGCAGCAGCAGGTGATGGCCGAGCAGGTGAAGGTGCAGCAGGTGGAGAAAGAAGGCCAGATCAAGGTGCAGGAGGCCGAGATTCTGCGCCATGAGAAGGAACTCATCGCCACGGTACTGAAGGGTGCAGAGATCGAGCGGCAGCGTATCGAGAACCTGGCCAACGCGGAGAAGGCGCGGCTGCAGACAGAAGCCGAAGGACGCGCTGCTGCAATTCGCGCACAGGGCGAGGCCGAAGCCAGCATCATCTTCCAGAAGGGCGAGGCGGAGGCGAAGGCCATGAACGTGAAGGCCGAGGCATACCAGGAGTGGAACCAGGCCGCGGTGGTGGACAAGCTGCTGACCAACATGGCCGACGTAGTGCGGGCAATGGCTGAGCCGCTGGCGAAGGTGGACAAGATCACGATCGTGTCCACGGGCGGCGACGGCGCTGCGGGCGTAAACAAGGTTACTGGCGATATGACGAAGATCGCGGCGCAGGTTCCGGCTCTGTTTGAGGCGCTGAGCGGCATGGACATCAAGCAATTGATGGCCAACGTGCGGGGGATCAAGCAGAAAGCGCAGAGCGCAAACGGCGCAGAGAAAGATCAGCTCTAGGACGCAGTTCTATAGCATTTTCGGAATTGCTGTAGACCGAAAGCATGAACTCAAGTGGCTTTTTCATCAAGAAAAAGCCACCTTTCACCGCGCTCAAAAAGTCTATATGTATTCCGAAAATGCTCTAACCGGAGGTCGAGGAAATGATGAACACCCTCAAGAAGGTTGCAATATTGATTAGCCTGGCCTGCGCGCTCGTCCCGGGTGTCGGAATGTCGCAGACTCCGGATGAGCGGCAGGCACAGGTCCCACCGGATCAGCAGGCTACGAAAGAGCAGCTGGCCAAGCTCTTTGAGGTGATGCGCCTGCACCAGCAGTTCGACAACATGATGAAGGTCATGCCGCAGATGGCCGAGCAGCAGATGCGTGCTCAGATGAAGGAGATGCTGGCTGCGACTCCCGATGCGAAAAAGCTCACGCCCGAGCAGCAGGCGGCTCTGGACAAGCTGATGAGCAAGTATCTGGAGAAGGCGCAGTCCATCTATCCAATCAACGAGATGCTCGATGATGCCGCCTCGGTTTATCAGCGGTATATGAGCCGCTCAGACGTCGATGCGTACATCGCGTTCTACAACTCTCCGCCAGGGCAGCATCTGCTCGATGCGCAGCCGCTGATCTTGAAAGAGTACATGCCGCTGGCCATGAAACGCGTGCAGGAGCGCAGTGCGAAGCTCTCCGCCGAGATGGCAGTGGATATGCAGGAGTTCATGAGGGAACAGGCGAAAGCGAGCGGGCAGAGCGGGCCTGCGAGCGGCACGCCGTCAACCGACAAGCCGGCTGCGAAGTAGCCGTCACCTTCCCGTCTGTCTGCGGATGGTTTGACGCCGGCAGACGGGAGCAAAACAAGGAGGATGCTATGTCACTGCTCGAACGGGTTAGCACGTTGCTGCGCGCTAATCTGAACGACCTGGTAGAGAAGGCGGAAGATCCGGAGCGGATGCTGAAGCAGATCGTGCTGGACATGGAGAACCAGCTGTTGCAGGTGAAGACACAGGTTGCGGTAGCGATTGCCGATCAGCACCTGCTCGAAAAGAAGCGCGCCGAACATGAACAGCAGGCCGCGGAGTGGCGGCGCAAGGCGGAGCTGGCCGTTGAAAAAGGCCGCGACGATCTGGCGCGTGCGGCGTTGGAGCGGGTGCTGAGCCATAACCAGCTGGTGGCTGGATTTACTACGCAGGCCGAGGATCAGAAACACGAGGCCGACAACCTGCGCCAGGCGCTGCGCAAACTGGAACAAAAGCTGAGCGAGACGCGCGCGCACTGCGAAATGCTGGCCGCCGAACATCGGCGGGCGAAAGTGGTAGGCCGGGCAAGCAAGGCGCGGCAGGTGGTGGGTGTGGATCAGGAGAGCGCGTTGAACCGGATGAAAAGCAAAGTGCGTGTCAAGTCTGCTGAGAACGCCGCAACCAGCGAACTGATGGATGCGGACACGCTCGAAGATAAATTTCAAGCCCTGGAGAGCGAGGATAAGGTCGAGAATCTGCTGAACGAGATCAAGAGCCGGCAGGTGGAGCGGAAATCGGCGTAGGGTTCGTGCGCTCCCACCCTAACCGAATCTTCACCCTGCGGACGAAGACCTGTCCGTGGGGACCCCGACAGCGCGGTTAGGATGGGGGCACTCGGCGGGCTGTTTGGGCGGTGCGAGGCGATCTGGACTACACTGGATTTGTGATGAGTACCGCAGTTCTTCCTACTCAGATTCAGCCGCGCTCACCGCAGGGCGGGTTTGTCAATGAGCCGTTTACTGACTTCAAGACGCCGGAGAACGAGCGGGCGATCCGCGCGGCGCTCGAGAAAGTGGCGCTGGAAATGGGGCGTGAGTACACGCTGGTGATTGGCGGCGATCGGGTGAAGACGACCGACAAGATCCGTTCGCTGAATCCGGCAAAGCCTTCGCAAGTGGTGGGTGTGCATCAGAAGGCCGGTGCGGAGCACGCTGAGCAGGCGATGGCGGCGGCGCTTCGGGCTTTTGAACTCTGGAGCAGAGCTTCGACCGACGAGAGAGTCTCTCTGCTGTTGAATGCGGCGGATCTGATCCGGCAGCGCAAGTTCGAGCTGATGGCCTGGCTCACCTACGAGGTGGGCAAGAACTGGGCCGAAGCCGATGCCGATGTAGGCGAGACGATCGACTTTCTCGAGTTCTATGCCCGCGAGGCAGTGCGGCTGGCGCGTGCGACGACGCCGATCCAGTATCCCGGCGAGCGCAACGAATTGCTTTACATCCCGCTGGGCGTGGGCGCGGTGATTCCGCCGTGGAATTTTCCGTTTGCGATCATGGCAGGGATGACCGCGGCCGCAATCGTGACGGGGAACACCGTGGTCCTGAAGCCTTCGAGCGATGCGCCGACGATTGCCGCCAAATTTGTGGAGATCCTCGAAGAGGCGGGCATGCCCGACGGCGTGGTGAACTTTTGTCCCGGCTCCGGGTCTGCCTTCGGCAATGCGATCGTCGAACATCCCAAGACGCGTTTCATCGCCTTTACCGGCTCGAAGGCCGTAGGCCTGGAGATTCACGAGCGCGCCGCGAAGACGATGCCAGGGCAGATCTGGATCAAGCGGACGATTCTGGAGATGGGCGGCAAGGATTCGATCCTGGTGTGCGAGGATGCTGATCTGGATGCCGCGATTGAAGGCGTGGTCGCGTCAGCCTTCGGGTTCAGCGGGCAGAAGTGCTCGGCATGCTCGCGGGCGATCGTGGAAGCGCCGGTTTACGACGTTTTTGTGGAGCGGTTGCGAGAGCGCGTGGCGCGGCTGACCGTGGGCGATCCTGCAGCCGACCCCAGCATGGGGCCAGTGGTTAACAAGGCCGCGCTGGAGTCGATGCTGCGCTATGTCGAGATCGGAAAGAAAGAGGGCCGGCTGATCGCCGGAGGCAATGCGCCGCAGACGGCGGACGGCGGATATTTCCTAGAGCCGACCGTCTTTTCAGAGATCCCTCCGAACGGAGTTCTTGCGCAGGAGGAGATCTTCGGGCCGGTACTGGCGGTGATCAAAGTAAACAGCTTCACCGAAGGCCTGGAGGTGGCGAACAACACCGAGTATGGCCTGACGGGTGGTGTCTATACCTCCGATCGCGAGCGGCTGAAGATCGCACGCCGCGAGTACCACGTGGGCAATCTGTACTTCAACCGCAAGTGCACAGGCGCGATGGTCGGCGCGCATCCCTTTGGCGGTTTCAACATGAGCGGGACCGATTCGAAGGCTGGCGGACCGGATTATCTCTTGCTGTTTACGCAGGCGAAGAGCGTGGCGGAAAGGCTGTAAGAGCTGCGCGTACGGATAGAACTACAGCGGTTTCACAGTTGCTATATCCTGAAGCCGCTACCGCAAAGTGGCAGTTTCCTCAAGAAAATGCCACCTTCTGTAGCTCCCGCGAGGGCACATAAACTGTTGAACCGCTCTAAGAGTTGTGTCCTCCCACCCTTCGAGCGACGATCGCTCGAAGGATGGGGCACCCGGCTGTGCTTCTGAAAGAACGATTGATCAGGCGACGGCGTCGGAGGCGGCTTGCTCTTCGGCTTCGAGCTTGCTGCCTACTTCTGCAGCGGCCTGCGCCAGCACGCGATGATGAATGGTAAAGAGCGCCAGCTCCAGTCGGTCGCCTACGCCGGTCTTGTCGTAGATCGAACGCAGATAGTTCTTGATGACCTGTTCAGTGGTCTTGAGCCGGAGAGCGATCTCGCGGTTTTTGCAGCCCTGCACGATGAGAGCGACGATCCGCATTTCCTTGGGTGTAAGGCGGTCGCGCACGCGCGTGCCCACCATGTCTTCCTGCGGCGAGTCAGGCTGCATGATCTGCGGAGGAATCCAGGTTTCGCCGGAGGCCACGCGTCGCACGCACTCCACAAGAGTGGGACCGGTGACGCTGCGAAACACCACGCCCCGAAAGCCCTGCTGCAGGTAGCTCCCGGCCGCGTCGTTGTTTTCGGCAATCACGATGCCCCGGCTGCCGGCGCTTTCGAGCATCACGCGCAACCGCGAGAAGTCCGGATGAAGCGAGGCCGCAAAAAGCACGATCGAAGAGGGGAATGTCGTGATGGCATGGTACATGCGCTCAAGATCTGTGCATTGAGCGATGATGCGCAGATCTTCGTCCATGGCCAGCACCTTGGCTGTACCCGCGCGAAAGATCGCCTGTGAATCAGCCAGAATGATCTTATTCATGATCCTTGCCCCACGTGCTCATAAATCCCGTCCGGTCGCCCGAAGTGCTGGTCCGGCTTGATGGTTCCCACACGCTGAACCCGAAGGCCGGTTTTCTGCTGCTGCTTCTTCCTATCGGCAAAGCGACACGCCCCTTCTAGTGTCTGCATTTGCTACACTTTTCAGTGTCCTAATACCTTCTAGCTGACTCGCTTCCGACGCGTCAATGACACTTTTGTTTACGTGGACCCAGCTCCGGCAATGCATCCCACGCATGGGTGAGATTCCGGGGATGGAACTGTACCACGGCTGACCTGGATAGGGGATGCGGGGCCTGGAAGTTTTAAACTGAGACTATATGGCACGACCGATTCTGCTGGCGGTAGACGACGACGTAAGCGTTCTGGAGGCCATCGTCCAGGATCTTCGCCGACAATATGGAGCGGCATACCGGGTGATGCGCGCCGCCAGCGGGCAGGCTGCGCTGGATACGCTTGCCCAACTCCAGACGCGGGAAGAGCCGGTCGCCCTGTTCGTCAGCGACCAGCGGATGCCCGGCATGACGGGCGTAGAGTTCCTGGAGCGGGCGCGGGTGATTTATCCGGATGCGCGGAGGGTCCTGCTAACGGCCTATGCCGATACGGAAGCAGCCATCCGGGCGATCAACTCGGCGCGGATTCACTATTATCTGAACAAGCCCTGGGATCCGCCGGAAGAGAAGCTCTATCCGGTGATCACCGATCTGCTCGAAGACTGGAAGGTAGGCTATCAGCCGCCGTTTGAAGGCCTGCGCGTGATTGGGCACCGGTGGTCGCTCAAAGACCATAAGGTGCGCAATTTTCTCTCGCGCAACCATGTGCCTTACCGGTGGTTTGACGTCGCGGGCGAGCAGGACGTGCTGAAACTGCTCACTGACCGCCAACTGGACCCGAATCGTTTGCCGGTCGTTCTGTTTGCCGACGGCAGCGTACTCGTGGATCCGGAGCTGGAAGCGCTGGCAGCGCGGGTGGGACTGCGCACGCAGGCAACGCAGGACTTCTACGACATTGTGGTGGTGGGCGCGGGGCCGGCTGGGCTGGCGGCCGCGGTCTATGGCGCCAGCGAAGGATTGCGCACGCTGGTGATCGAGCCGGAGGCGCCGGGCGGACAGGCCGGTTCCAGCTCGAGAATCGAGAATTATCTCGGATTTCCTTCAGGTTTGACGGGGGCGGAGCTGGGGCGGCGGGCGCACACGCAGGCCTCGCGGTTTGGGGCCGAGTTTGTTGTGCAGCGGGCCATCGGTCTGCGCATCGATGGGCAGTACCGGTTTCTGGCGCTGGCCGATGGGCGCGAGGTTTCCAGCCACACGGTCGTGCTGGCCCCTGGGGTCCAGTATCGCAAGCTGGATGTGCCGGGAGCAGACCGACTTACGGGCCGCGGCATTTACTATGGGGCTGCGCTCGTGGAGGCAGTGGCCTGCAAGGGCGAGGACGTCCTGGTGGTGGGCGGGGCCAATTCGGCCGGGCAGGCGGCCCTCTACTTCGCTAAATTTGCCAATCAGGTGACGATGCTGGTTCGCGGCGAGGGACTTTCTGCGACGATGTCGAAATACTTAATCGATGAGATCGCAGCTACATCGAATATTGTGGTGGAGGCCCGAACACAGGTGGTGGAAGCCATCGGAGAAGAGCGCCTGGAGGCGGTGAGGCTGCGCGGGCCCGAAGGAGAGTCGTTGCGGCCGGCTACTTCACTGTTTGTCTTTATCGGCGCAGCACCGGTTACGGCTTGGCTGCCGTCGGGTGTGTTGCGCGATGACAAAGGCTTTCTGCTCGCCGGGCCCGATCTGCGGAGCGACGGCAAATGGCCCGCAGTGTGGAAGGAACGACGCGAACCGTTTCTGCTGGAGTCGAGCGTGCCCGGCGTATTTGTGGCCGGCGATGTACGGCACGGTTCGGTAAAGCGCGTCGCGTCCGCAGTGGGTGAGGGTTCCATCGCGGTGCAGTTGGTGCACCAGTATTTAGCGGGGTTTTAGAGCGGTTCCAGAGTTGATGGGCCCTTTTCAGATTCGTGACGGGTGGCATCAATAGTTCCGGGGTATGGCAACTCCGGAGCCGCTTATAGAGGGAGCGCGAAAGACGGATGAACGAAAGCGGAAAAACGGTCGAGGTCGAGCCGGTTCTTTTGCAGGATATCGGTGACGCACTGTTCCAGACGCGCCCGTTCTCGGGAACCAGCCTCGACGCGCTGAGGGGTGTAGAAGGCGCGGACCTGGTGCGCGCCAAGGCGGGCACGGTTCTGGCCGAATCCGGCCAGCCGGATCGCTCTTACTGTGTTTTGCTGGAAGGCGAGGTACGCGCCGAGAAGCCGGAAAAAGACGGAAGCTGGACTACAACCGGATTCGCCCGTGCCGGCGAGGGATTTGGCGAAGTGCCTCTGCTGATGGGCAGGGCGCCCTCGATGATGCGCGTGGTGGCGGTGCAGGACTCCGTGCTGCTGCGCTTCCGGGAGCAGGAGTTCTGGTCGCTACTGGCCTGCTGCCCGGAAGTACGCAACGTGGTGCAGGCGGATCTGGCGCAGCGGATTCAGGCCTACCAGACTGAGGCCCTGCACCGCGAAAAACTCGTTTCCCTGGGTACGCTTGCTGCCGGTCTGATGCACGAGCTGCACAATCCCGGTTCGGCGGCCAAGCGCGCGGCCTCGCAGCTGCGCGAGAATCTGCTGCGTCTGCAACAACTGAGCCTGCGCCATGCCGCCCATCAAAAGACCAAAGAGCAGCTCGAGTGCATGCGCGATCTGCTGGAGCACGCCATTGGCGGCTGCCGCGCGCCGGCCATGAGCAGCCTAGAGCAGGCCGACGCTGAGGAAGCGATGGCGGAGTGGCTCGCTGCTGCCGGTGTGGAGAATGCGTTTTCCATTGCACCGGCGCTGGTGGGGATCGGGTTTCAGCGGGAGGAACTGGCGTGCGCTCGGGACGCGTTCGACGCCAGCAGTTTTTCCGATGCGCTGAATTGGCTGGAGGCGCTGGTGTCGAGCGTGTCGCTGGTGTGCGCCATTGAGGAGAGCATTTCGCGCGTCTCCGAGCTGGTGATGGCCGTAAAGAAGTTCGCGTACGATGACCGCTCGGCGGGCAGGGAACTGGACGTGCACGACAGCCTGCAAAGCACGATCACGATTCTGAATCACAAGCTACGCACGAAGAACATCTCAGTGGTGAAGCGTTTCTCGGCTTCGCCGTCAACGATCCTGACGCGCGGCTCCGCCTTGAGCCAGGTGTGGACCAATCTCATCGACAACGCGGTGGACGCTTCACCCGCCGACGGCCAGATTGAGATTGCAACCTGGACCGAAGGCGGCTCGCTGGCAGTAAGTATCGGCGACCGGGGATCGGGCATTCCGCCGGAGGTGCTGCCGCACATCTTCGAGGCGTTCTTTACAACCAAACCCCAGGGGTCGGGAACCGGCCTGGGGCTCGAGATTGTTTACCGCATTGTGACGCAGAAGTTCGGCGGGAAGATCGACGTGGAATCGGAGCCGGGCAACACGCGCTTCATCGTGCGGCTGCCGCTGAAAGATCCTAGCGGATCGTGACCGCTCCTTTCAGTGGAGTGCTCGCCGAGGAATCGCCGACGAGAATCTGAAATTCTCCGGGCGCAATCTGCCACGCATGTGCCTTCTCTGACCAATACGAGAAGGCACGCGCGTTGAGCTTGAGTTCGACCGGCCTGGCTTCGCCCGGCTTGAGCTCGATCTTGCGGAAGCCCTTGAGTTGGATGGGCGGCTCGTTGCCTTCGGCGATGGACGGAAAACTGAGATACAACTGGGCAACTTCCGCTCCGGCGCGCTGCCCCGTATTCGTAACTGTGAAGCTCACGGTTGCGTTGGCACTGCCCGGCTGCTGGACGACCTTGAGATTGCTGAAGCTGAACTGCGTGTAGCTGAGGCCAAAGCCGAAGGGGAAAAGCGGCGTGACATCATGCGCGGTATAGCCGCGATAGCCCACATCGAGGCCCTCGTTGTAATGCACGGTGCCATCAACGCCGGGATACTGCTGCGGATTCGCCGCGAAGGTCTGATCGACGCTGCGCGGGAAGGTGAGCGGGAGTTTGCCCGACGGGTTGATGTTGCCCAGCAGAACGGAGGCGACCGCATTACCGTCTTCTTCACCGGGATACCAGGCTTCGAGCACCGCAGGCACGTCGTTAATCCAGGGCATCAGGATGGCCGATCCGGTTTTGACCACGACAACCGTCCTCGGATTGGCCTTGGCGACGGCTTCAATAAGTTGATTCTGCGCGGCGGGCAGTTCGAGGCTCTGGTCGCGGCCCTCGCTGTCCTGGTCGCCGACCATCACGATGGCCGCCTGTGAGCGCTTCGCGGCCGCAGCCGCAGCGTCGATGTCGCTGCCGTCGAGCACGGTGACGTGGATCTGCAAACCAAGCGCGGCCATCAATCCGTCATAAGGCGTGATGGTGTAGAGCGGGATCACATGCGAACTGCCGCCGCCGCCCGTATTGGGGCGCACGGCGTAAGGTCCAATGATGGCGATTGTCCTGATAGAAGTGGAATCGAGCGGCAGCAGAGAGCCGTTGTTCTTCAGGAGCACGATCGCCTGTGAAGCGATCGTGCGGGCCAGCGCGCCATGCTCGAAGGCTGGAATTGGTTCCGGTTTCGGTTGAGGACCGAAGTCGCCGTACTCGATCATCTTGGCGAAGCGGCGGACCAGCATCTCATCGAGATCGGCTACCGGCACCTCGCCGGCGTCGACTGCCTTGTGCAGCGCATCGCCGAAATAGATGCCCGTGGGCATCTCCAGATCGAGGCCGTTGAGTGCGCTAGGAACGGTGCTGTGCGTCGCGCCCCAGTCGGACAGCACGAAGCCATCGAAGCCCCACTCTTGCTTCAAAATGCCCTTGAGAAACGGCGTGTTTTCGCAATCGAACGTGCCATTCACCTTGGGATAAGCGCACATCAGCGAGGCGGAATGCGCTTCTTTGATAGACGCCTCGAAGGCCGGAAGGTAGATTTCGCGCAACGCCCGTTCGCCGATCTTCTCATCGATCGATTTGCGGTCCGTCTCCTGGTTGTTGGCCAGATAGTGCTTTACGTTCGCCATGACGCCGGTGCTCTGTACTCCCTCAATGGCAGCCACCGCGATGCGGCCGTCGAGATAGGGGTCTTCACCGAAGCTTTCGAAGACGCGTCCGCCCTGCGGCACGCGGGCGATGTTGATGTCGGGCGACTCGAAGAGCTCGCTGCCGAGCGAACGCGACTCTTCGCCTTCCAGCTTGCCGTACATGCGGGCCAGCTCGGGGTCCCATGTCGCTGCGAGCGCGATGGGTGCGGGCAGCGCGGTTGCGGGCGGCTGCGGGCTGGCTCCGCCGGGGCCGACGCCTGCGGG
>JASHVE010000502.1 GCA_030039675.1 Acidobacteriaceae bacterium
GACAACTGGCGGCTTGATTTCATTGATGGCGGCGTTCTCGTCAACTGCGCGTCCCTCTCGCCCAACCAGGAGACCTACTCGCTGAGCTTCACCAACAACCGCGCCGTCCTCACCGTCCACACCACGCCCAAACCCCTCGTCCTCAATGTGCACATGGACGGCACCATCACCGGCCCGCCCGGCCCGGTGACCATCGACGGTGTGATCGCCTCCGGCTACGACACCGGCCTGCACGACGCCTACGGGAATCAGATGTCGCAGTTCCAGGCGCAGAACAGCGGCCAGCAGGTCTTCGACTCCGGCGGGCATCCAGTAAACAACCCTAGCGCCGTCGCCGGTCACGCCACGTTTTCGGGCCGGCGCGCCACCTGCCCGGCCATCAACCTCACCTCCAAAGGCGCGGGCGTTGGCGTTGAGACGATGGAGACCAATCTGCTCAAAACTGCTTTCGGTGGCGACACCGGCCCGGCTACGCCGCCTGGCATTCGCATGCACGGCATCTTCGCCGCGCCCGCCACCGGCTTCAGCGTGCAGTTCTTCCCTGAATCCGCGATCCTCGGCTGCGGCCCTGACGCCGCGCGCGCCTATCCCTACACCGTCATCGCCGACGGCGCAAAGACGGTCGTCACCGTCTCCGCACCCGACCACCCCCTCACCCTCGCTCTCCGCGGCGACGGTTCGCTCGACCCTGGATCTGGGCCCTACCAGGTGCACGGCCGTGTCATTACGGGTCAAGATGCCAACGACGACTTCACTTTCGCCCCGATGGAGCGCGCTTGCAACCTGGCCGTGCTGGTCCCATCGAAGGAGATTCCCACCGGCGGTGGAACTGCCGGGCTCGCCGTTGCCTCTCTCGGCCTTTCCACGCCGGATAAACCGCTCGGCAACGCCACGCTCGCCGTTGTCTCCGGGCTCGCCGGCTCGCCCAACCCACTCGGTAACCACCCCTACGTTCTGTTGCGCGACAGCTATGGCAACGCCATCGCCAAGGGGGGCGTCACAGTGCCGCCCGGCGCTTCGCCATATATCTTTGTCGGTCAGGCCTGCGCGCCGCAGCCGCGCACTGCCACGTGCCAGAACATTCTCGCGGCTATCAACTCCAGCGCCGCCTCTGCCGTGCGTGCCGACCCGAGCGGCAACGGAACCTTCCCCGGCGTTCCGCCCGGCACCTACTACCTGATGATCTCGGCGCGCATCAACAACCAACCGCTGGTCTGGGGTCAGGCGGTCACGCTGCACGCCGGGGCCAACTCCATCACTCTCACCGCCGATAACGCCCAGCCAATGAGGTGATCGAGGCGATCGGAGTCACACCGGCATACCGCACCGGACGGCGTACACTGGTCTTGCCGGGGTCCCTTTCATGAAAAAAGCCGGATTCGCGTTGTATGCTGTCCTGACTGTCTTTCTCATGGTCTGGGGCTACTATCAGGCCATCTATGTCGCGCCGACGGACGCGATGCAGGGCGAAATCTTCCGCATCATCTTCTACCATGTGCCGTCGGCAGCGGTTGCCTTCGTCTTTTTCGGCGTCTCGCTCACCGGCTCCATCTGTTTTCTCACCTGGCGGCACAGCAAGTCCGCATGGGCGCAGGCCGCCGACGCCTGGGCGCTTTCCGGAGCCGAGGTTGGCGTGGTCTTCTGTACGGTCGTGCTGCTCACCGGTCCCATCTGGGGGCGCCGCGCCTGGGGTATCTGGTGGACCTGGGATGCCCGGCTTACCACCACGCTCACGCTCTGGCTCATCTACGTAAGCTACCTGCTGCTGCGGCGCTTCGCTGCCGGGCCGCAGGTGCAGACGCTCGCCGCCGTCCTGGGCATCTTCGGCGGGCTCGACGTGCCGATCGTCTACATGTCGAACCGCTGGTGGCGGACGCAGCATCCGGCTCCGGTCTTCGGCGGCGCGCCCGGTTCCGGCATGGACAAATCCATGTTGCCTGCGTTTGGCTGGAACATGCTGGCGTGGTTCGCCTGGGGCATTCTGATTCTCGGTCTGCGCTACCGGCTCGAGCGGCAGCACCAGACGATCGAAGAGGCCGAGGCCCAGGAAGCGCTGCGGGTATAGCGCCGAGAACCAGTCCAAAACGAGGAAAAAGGAAAAATGGATCAAGCTGCGATTCTCGATCACCATTTCCGCGTTGCCGCCTACATCATTACGTGGGCAGTGCAGTTGAGCTATCTTGCCTGGCTGGGCCTCCGCTGGCGCGCTCAGAAGCGCGAAGCCGGGCGCACCCGGGGTTCGCTTCGCTAATCCGAAACGATAGCGTAACTCCTTTTCTTTCATTGCGGGACCGCTGTCTGTCACATCCGCGAAGATCCCATAGCCATCCTGCATCCTGCCGGTTGTTACTTTTGGGGAAAGTTCTATAGCACCTCCCTGTAACGCAAAGGCCCCGGAGTGGTATTTCACATTAGATTCAACTAATGCAATGATTTCTCTGTGAGCTTGAGAAAGCCGCAGAGGAGAATCCCCCGATGCATAACTTATTGATTATCCTAGCTCTGATGGGTGTGGCGATGGCGCCGGCAATCATTGCGGTCAGTTCCACTGCTGGGCCGGCCAACGAAGCCAAGTAAGAACAACGGTTACCTCCTCCCAGATCTGCGTTGCTAATAAAATCGCGGCGTACTCTAGCCGTAGAAGTTGAGATAAAAGAGAAACTGAGTTTGAGATAAAAGACCCGCCATTTCCCCAGGCGCTACGCTCAGAGCTTCCCTCCGGTTTCAAATCCCAGAAAAAATCCAACCGCCGCCAGGTCTCTCTCGTAGTGATCGCAGAGACACAATCCAACTCAGCCTCATCCTGTAAACTTGGGGTTTGAGGACGACTCATGCTTGTGGTAATGAAGGCGCAGGCCACGCCTGAGGAGATTCAGGCGGTTTGCGAGCATATTGAGCAGTTGGGATTCCGCCCCCATCCGCTTCCCGGAGCCCAACGCACCGCAATCGGCATTACCGGCAACCAGGGTGAAGTCGATCGCGGCAATCTGGAAGCGCTGCCCGGTGTCGCAGAGGTCATCCGCGTATCCAAGGCGTACAAACTGGCCAGCCGGGACGTAAAAGAAGAAGACACGATTATCCGCTTTACCGGGTCAGACGCTGCCATCGGGGGCCGTGAATTGGCCGTCGTTGCCGGGCCCTGTTCGATCGAGAGCCGCGAGCAGGCCTTCGCCATTGCCGAGCAGGTAGCCGCGGCGGGAGCGCAGTTCTTCCGCGGCGGCGCCTTCAAACCGCGTACTTCGCCCTATGCCTTTCAGGGCCTTGGCCTGGATGCGCTGAAAATCATGTCCGAAATCAGAGAAAAGTTCGGCCTCCGCATCATCACCGAGGCGCTGGACACGGAGTCGCTCGAAGCGGTGGCCGAATGGGCAGACGTGATCCAGATTGGCGCGCGCAACATGCAGAACTTCTCGCTGCTCAAAAAAGCCGGTCGGCTGCGCAAGCCCGTGCTGGTCAAGCGCGGCCTGAGCGCCACACTCGAAGAGTTCCTGATGGCCGCCGAGTACGTGATGAGCGAGGGCAACTACGAGGTCATCCTCTGCGAACGCGGTGTGCGCACCTTTGCCGACCACACCCGCAACACTCTCGACCTGAGCATTATTCCGGCCGTCAAGCGAGTGAGTCATCTGCCGATTCTGGTTGACCCGAGCCACGGCACAGGCCGGCGCGACAGCGTGCTGCCCATGGCAAGGGCCGCAGTTGCTGCAGGAGCCGATGGAGTGATGGTCGAGGTCCACAACCATCCCGAGGTCGCGCTCTCCGACGGCCCCCAGTCGATCTATCCGAATCAGTTTTCCGAGATGATGGGCGAAATCGAGCACATTGCGCCCGTTGTTCTGCGCCGTCTGCCGCGCGGCATACGCGTGGATGTAGCCGCCGGATAAGATGATTCTGTGCTGCACAAAAGATTGCGAAACAGATTGTTGACAGGCATTTGGGTTTCCCGAGTCTTGCATTGGCGACTTGGGGGTACGCGAACCCTGCTCTTGTTTTTTGTGTTCGCTTTCGCCGGTTGCCGCCCGCACGATTTTCCGCAATACCCGCCGAATTATCGCGAATATGCGTACGTAACCAACGGCGGCAGCGGAACCGTGACCATTCTCGACGTGGTGAATGTGCGCGTGGACCGCGAACTGCCGGTGGGACAAAATCCCGTGACTGTGGCCGCCAGCCCCACGCGCAATGAGGTCTACGTGGTCAACTCCGGGCCGGCGGGTGGCTCGGGCGCCGTCTCGGTGATCGATGCTGAGCACAACACTGTGGCAGCCAATATTCCCGTGGGTCGCCAGCCGGTTTCGATCAGCGTCGACGCGGCGGGCAAGCTTGCCTACGTGGCTAATTCCGCCTCGAACTCCGTCTCAGTGATCGACTTGAAGACGCGGCGCGAAATTGCCCGTATCGGCACAGGCGAGGAACCTGTCGCGGCTGCAATCGCACCCGACGGAAAAACACTCCTGGTCGCCAACCGGCGCGGAAACTCCGTGACATTGATCGATCCCGCTCGAGACCAGGTCCGTTCTGTCTTTGAGGACTGCCCGGGCGCCGAAAGCCCGGTCATCCTGCCCGACTCTTCCAAAGCATTTGTAGCCTGCTCGGCGGGCCACCAGGTGATGGCCATCGCACTCGCGCACCCAGAGGATCACCCGGCCGAGCCCGGGTCGTCTGACAAGTCTTCGTCACGCGTGTGGGAGCCTGACCGGCTCGAAGCACTGATGGATGTGGGCCGCGCGCCCGTGGACCTTGCGCTCAAGCCCGACGGGGGCGAAATCTTCGTTTCGAATTCGCTCTCCGACTCGATCTCAGAGATCTACAACACCACCGACGAAGTGGGAGACACTTACCTGATCGGCGACGACCCCGTGCGCAGCCTCGTTTCGCGCGACAATTCACTCCTCTACGTGGCCAATTTCCTCTCCCAATATGTAAATATCTATTCGATAGATGACGGCAAACTGATCAAACCGTCGCTGCATGTGGGCGACGGCCCCACAGCGATGGCATTTTCCGGGGCGGGCCATCTCCTCTTCGTGGTCGACTCGCGGTCCGATGATGTGGCCGTGATACGCACAGCGTCCGCGTCGCTGTTCACGATGTTGCCGGCAGGCCGGAATCCCGATGCGATCGCGGTAAAAGCATTCAGAGTGCAGTAGCTATAGTCCCAGTTTGCGAGCAAATCTCACTGGATGGTATGATGGTGTCATCATGATGGTACGGACGCAGATCACACTCGAGGGCGAATTGCAAAAACGCGCCCGTAAGCGCGCTACCGAGATCGGGGTGTCCTTCGCCGAATATGTGCGCCAGGTGGTCGAGCGCGACCTGGCCCAGCCGGGAAAGAAAAGCGATGTGTCCCAGATCTTCAATCTTGGAGCCTCCGGCGGTTCGAACATTGCGAAACACAAGCAGGCGATGATTGCCGAGGCTTTTGCGGCCAGCCGGAAGGCGCGACGCTAGCAGCATTTCTCCCATGAGCCTGTTTGTCGACACGTCGATCTGGTACGCTGCCGTAGACGCTTCAGAGGTCAATAACGCGCGAGCCAGGAAGATTCTCTCCGCCGGAGAGAACCTTCTGACGACAGATCACGTTTTGGTGGAAACCTGGATGCTGATCCATCATCGGATCGGCTGGCAGGCCGCAGAGCGATTTGGGACTGGCCTGCGCGACGGTGGAGTTGCCATCGAGCCTGTTGGACTCGCCGATCTTGAAACCGCCTGGCAGATCGGTCAAGCCTGGCGCGACCAGGATTTTTCCATCGTAGACCGCACCAGCTTCGCAATCATGCTTCGTCTGGGAATTGAGCGCGCGGCTTCGTTGGACGATCACTTCGCGGTATTTCGATTTGGTCCGAGGCGTCGCCACTCATTTGTTGTTGTCCGGTAGCTGCGACTCACTGAGGCTTGACCTTCCTGTCTCCCAGCCGCGACACGCTGAACTGCGCGCCGGCAAACAGGATCAGCCCTGAGATATAAGCCCAGAACAGCAAGCCCACCGACACATAGAACGCCCCGTAGAGCGCCCGCAGATCGAGGTGCGGCAACGCGGCCATGAAGAGATACTTCGCGGCCAGCCAGATCACCCCCGTGACAATGGCTGTGCGCAGAATCGGCAGCGGCGGCACCTTGCAGTTCGGCAAAATCCAGTAAACAGCAAAGAAGAAGAGGATGACCGCAACGCCGGTAGTAACAGCCAGCAGCAGAAAGCTGATGGTGTTGAAGACGAAGTTGTCTGTGTGGTGAAAGAAGACGATCTCCAGCACATGCCGCGCGAAGGCATTGAGCGCCACGCTGCCCATCCCAAGCACGACCATAATGAGCGCCAAGCCGAAGGCGACTGTCTGGTTGAGCAGGTAATTGCGGCTCTTGTGCACACCCCACGCCTGATTCAGAGCCACTTCAAGCGGCAGAAAAATGCCGGTGCAGGAGATGAGGATCACGACAAGCGAAAAGACCTGCACACCATGGCGCGACGACAAGGCGGCCACCGCCTCCATGTTGTTGGCTACCCAGTTCGGCTGCCGTGTGGCCGTAGGCAGAAAGTAGTTCACCATCGCGGTGACCACGTCGACCATGCCCTGCGAGCGGAAGACCGAAAGCGCCAGCGTGTAGAGCAGCACAACGAACGGGATGAACGAAAGAATGGCGTTGGCTGCCACGCTGAACGCGAAAGTGTGAACCTCAGAATCAAGTAGATAGGCAACGAGCGCCTTACCATCGCGCCGCCAGCGGAACCATTTCAACTTCGCCGGCCGTTCGGCCACATCGACCGTGCCTACGGTCTGAACGATCGTTCCCACGCTGGGCGTGGAAAGCGGTGTCACCGTCCCGGATTCTTCCCTGGTCTCCAAGGAAATTTCTGTCCTTCTGCGCAGAGGCGCGAAGCTGATTTGATCCTTGATTCTAGGATACCTTTTTGCGCATCAATGCGCACCGCCCAGGCGCATCACTCGCCGGGAAACGCGGCATTCCGCAGTTTGGCAAGCGCCCATCTGGCAGCAGCGCGCAAGCCTTCATCCGCGCCTGCGGCCCATTGTTCCAGGCGCGACGCAAACTGCTGCAGGCCGCTGTTACCCATGGCGATGGCGACGTTGCGGCGGAGGCCTGCGAATCCCGTTCTGCGCACGGGCGAGCCGTTGAACATGCGCTCGAACGACGGCTCGTCCATAGCGGCGAGCCATTCCAGCAGCGGATTCACAAGCTCTTCGCGTGCTTCAAGCTCAGGATCGGCGCTGACAGGCGCCTTGCGGTTCCACGGGCACACATCCTGGCAGATATCGCAGCCAAAGACCTGCCGGCCGATCCCCTCCATTAAATTCTCTTGAATCGAACCCTTGTGCTCGATGGTCAGGTAGGCGATGCAGCGGGTCGCGTCCATCTGGTA
>JASHVE010000503.1 GCA_030039675.1 Acidobacteriaceae bacterium
TGCGGGATACCGGCGCCGATAGGAGGCAGTGCGGTCAATCAACACGTTGGCGTGGTGCACCACCGCGCGTGTGCTCGGCAGGATCTCCATGGCGCGAATGAAGTGTGTCTGCGCCAGCGGATACGGCAGGACGAAGTTGCGAAAGACGTCAGTGCCCGATGCGGCCAGCGTGTAAGGACGCTCGATGGTGAGGACCAGATCCGGTTTGCCGATCTGCCAGGTAGCGTTATAGTGCGGCGGTTGAGGAGCAATGGAGGAATCACCTTCGGGCATACCGGACTCAACCCACCTTCGTATCAGCGCCACCTGTTCATCGCTGAGACGGCGCGCGCCCACGAAGTCGCCGTATCCGGGGGCCGGTAGCCAGGGCGGCATATAACGCGACTGCGTGACCTGCGCAATCTGTGGTCCGCGGCGGCGCGCATCGCCATACGTGAGAAGGCTGAAAGGACCACCGCCGCCCGGGTGATGGCACGTTGCGCAATTTTGGTAAACGATGGGCGCAATCTGAGCGCTCCAGGTTACTGGAGCTTCTGCGGCGTCAATAGCGCGACGCGCGTGCGAGCAGATCAGAAACACGCAACAGACGAGCGCGGACGAGATGCGGCGCAGAGATTTCATGGAGAAGTGCGTGGCACAATGGAGCAGCCGACCACCGGGCCTCCCGGTTTTGGAACAGGATGATTGGCGAGCACGGCGCGAAGAGCCGTTTCCAGATCGTGCTGCGTCGCCGCGGGCCGCTCCTGCCCCAGTGCGAGGTAGCGATCATCGATGCGTCCACGGTAGACTTCGCGCAGTCCCGCTGCGGTGGAAAGGAAGACGGCTACTTCGGGCGTCATTGCCACGTGCGCCATGCGCGTGAGACGCTGCTCCGTGTCTAGGACCTCATCGGCGTGAATATCGAACTGCTCGTCGTGGCGGCGGACGACGGCAGTTGTGTCTGCGGGGTTAGGGTACACCCACCAGAAATGCACGGCCTGTGGCGTAAACTCGCGATCCAGCCGTTGTATCTCGGGAATGTAGCGGTTCGCGATCGGGCAATCCGACGCGGCAAAAAAAAGCACCACTGCCTTTGTGCCGGCCGGTGCAATCTGTTCGATCGGATGACCATTCAGGTCCGTTCCATATCGCTCCGCGGCCCGCGCAGCCAGCGACAGACTGCAAAGCAGAATCAATGTCGCGCGCCACGCCATAGCCCTGAACATTAGCACACGATTGAGGCGCGAGGGAATCAGTGCCGCGCACAAAGGGCTCCGGTGCTCGAGTTGAGAAACCAGAAGATGCCCATGGTATCTTTGCTCCCGATGAACCGCTCGCGGATTCTACGATCTCCTCACCGCGCAGTGCTCATGCTATTGCTCGCGGCACTACTACCAATCGGCTGGATGGCTGCGGGACTGCAGAGTGCCGGCGCGTCCACCCAGACTCAGGATCCAGATGCGGTCTGTGCTCAATGTCATGCGCAGATCTATGCCGCGTGGAAGACAACGCCCATGGCGCACGCCAGCGGACCGGCGGCAGAGGGATTTATTCCCGCGGACTTCACTCATGCAGCCTCCGGCGTGCACTACCGTGTGTATCTCGACCATGGGCAGGTGTGGCTTTCCTATATGCGGCCCAACGCTCCACCCGCGCGAGCCCTCGATGGCAGGCAATTGCTGCTCTTCTATCTCGGCTCCGGCAGGCGCGGCCGTACGTACCTGTTCGAGCGCGAGGGGTACTGGTACGAGATTCCCATCAACTGGTATGCGAAGAAGCAGATGTGGGACATGACGCCCCATTTTCTCAGCACTCGTGAGATGCCCCTTACCTTGCCCGTCGACCCCGGCTGCCTGCACTGCCATGCGAGCAATGTGCAGGAGTCCCTTGCCGACGCGCGCAATCACTTTTCCGGGCCTCCCTTTCCGCGCGGCGGCATCACCTGCGAGTCCTGCCACGGCGATCCGTCGCAACACGTGGCGCAGAATGGCAGGGGCCCCATTTTGAATCCCGCGAAACTGGACTCTATTCGCCGCGATTCCGTCTGTCTGGAGTGCCATCTCGAAGGGGAAGTCGCCGCAGTGAAACAGGGACGCAAGCTGGTTACCTTTCAGCCGGGTGACGACCTTTTCGACGATGCGGTGTACTTCGAAGATGGCCGCAAGGCTGGCCCTGGGGGCCGCGCCACCAGCCAGTGGGAGTCGCTGCTCGAGAGCGCATGCAAACGCGCGAGCGGCGATCGCCTTACCTGCACCACCTGCCACGATCCGCACTCGTCGGTCGCTGCGGAAAATCGCGTCAACTACTACCGGAGCCGCTGCCTTGCCTGCCACACAGGGCTTGCATCAGGCCATCATGACGAGAATCCAGACTGTACCTCCTGCCACATGCCGCGCGAGGAGACCGAAGACATCGCGCACGAGCAGGTGACCGACCACCGCATTCAAATCATCTCAAAGCCCTTTGTGAGCCCGCTTGCCGGCGAGGAGCTGGTTCCGATCGGCGGGGTTCGGCCCAGCGCGCGCGACGAAGGAGTCGCGTGGGCCCAGCTTGCACTCCGTGGCGACCGTGCTGCCGGCGAGCATGCTATTCGCCTTCTGCTCCAGGCAGAAACTTCAGATCCCGGGCAGACATCGGATACGGAATTGCACACCGAACTCGGATTCCTGGAGCAAGTAAGCGGGGACCGCGAGAAGGCAAAGACGGAATACCGGCAGGCATTGCAGGCAGATCCTCTGAATGGAACCGCGGCAGGCGACCTTGCGGTTCTCGATGCGCAGGCGGGCGATTTCGCTGCCGCCTTGCCCCTTTGGCAGGCAGCCTTCGCACACGATCCCGGAGCCAGCGCCGCGGGCATCGACCTGGCCGTAGCCCAATGCCGTCTCGGCCAACCTGCCGCGGCGGCACAAACCCTGCAACGCGTCCTGCTCTTTTCTCCGGACAATGACGCCGCAAGACGTCTCTCCCTGGCGCTGGCAGCAGGTACGCAGCACTGCGGCAGTCCATGAGTCTTAGTGCTGCATGCCCATGGCGTCCTTGGTCATAGGAACGGTGTCAAAAGCGAACCGCTTGAAACTTATAGGTGCGAGTCCCGATGCGCCCTCTTTCACATGGAATGAACGATCGATGGCCACATCCGTAAAGGCCTGCGTCGTCTTGGAGACCGGCCAGAAAATTTCGATCTTGTCGATCGATTCAGCCTTGCCCAGACCGATGTGTTGGCGAAGCGGATTGCCGCCGAAACTGGAACCGTAACCGACTGTTCGATAAACCTGCCTGCGCATGCCCTGGTCCTGGAAAGTAAGTGCGATGCGCGCGCCAAACGCGGCGCGATTGGTCTCCACTCCTTCGAGCAGCAGCGTGATCCAATGATTGCCGTGCCCTGGGTTGCGGAAAAGAACGCACTGGTATGTGTCGCCGGGTAAATGACCACCGATCACTTCAAATACGTCTTCGTTGCCGTTGTTTTCGATATCGCCGAAGGCAACGCCATGGCCTTTCTGCAAATGGCCGAAGCCGCCAGATGTGGTGACATCCTGAAAACTCCTGCCTTCGTTGTTGCGGAACATTCTGTTCGGCAAAAGGCTCTCATACGACGGGTCCCCGGTTCCAAAATAAACATCGAGCCAGCCATCGTTATCCAGATCGCCGAAGTTTGCGCCCATGGGCAGAATCACGCGGTCGAGATGAACGGCCTTGGAAACGTCAGTGAATGTTCCGTCGCGATTGTTGTGATAGAGCCGCGGCAACTCGCCGCGAAAGGGCTTGCCCATCTCAAAAGCGGCCATATCGTTCCTGGTTTCAATGTCATAGCCTGCCGCAAAGAGATCGGGCCAGCCGTCGTTGTCGTAGTCGAAGAACCAGGTAGCGAAGCTCTTGAGTGGTTCCGTCACGCCCGCCTGCGTGCTCACATCGGTAAAGACCCACTCAGTCGCTCGCGGGTGCTGCGGATCGCGCGGGCCATCGTTGCGGAAGAGACGGTTGGGTCCGTCCCTCATGGAGATGTACAGGTCAGGCCGGCCGTCGTTATTGAAGTCGCCCCAGGCCACCCCTTTCACAAAGCCGAGGTCGGCCAGCCCATTTGGCCGCGCGACCTCCGTAAACGTCCCGTCACCGTTGTTATGGAAGAGTTGCGAAATGTGCGGGTTATCGGGAGTCGATTCAACGCCGACAAAAAGATCGAGCCAGCCGTCGTTGTCGTAGTCAGCCCACGCGGCGGTTTGCGTGGGATGCAGCGAGAGCAGTCCTGCCTCTTCAGTAACATCGTCAAATGTTCCGTTGCCGTTGTTCCTTAGCAGCGACATCGGGTATTCGCCGAATTTATGCAGCCATCCACCGCGCAGTACGAGCACATCGGGATGGCCGTCATTGTTGTAGTCCGTGAGAACAATGTTGAGCCCGCCTGTTTCTCCCAGAAGACCGGCCTCTGCGGTGCGATCGGTGAATGTGCCGTCTCCGTTGTTGTGAAAGAAGCGCAACTGATCCAGAGGACCGGACGACGAGACCATCAGGTCAAGAAAACCGTCTCCGTCAAAATCCTCAAGAATCACGCCACCGGCGTGCC
>JASHVE010000504.1 GCA_030039675.1 Acidobacteriaceae bacterium
TGCGAGGTTGTGATTCCGCGCGAACAGCCCTGCTGCGGCGCGTTGATGCTCCACTCCGGGATGGAAGGCGACGCGATCGCACTTGCGAAGAAGATGATCGTTGTGTTTGAAGCGGCAAATGTCGATACCATTGTCATCAACTCCGCAGGATGTGGATCGACGATGAAGGAATACGGCCACCTGCTGCGCGACGATCCGGAGTTTGCAGGTCGCGCTATGGCATTCTCCGCGAAATGCAAGGACATCTCCGAAATTCTTTGCGAGCTCGAGCCGCGTGCACAGCGGCATCCCTTGAAGCTGCGCATCGCCTATCACGATGCCTGCCACCTGCAACACGCGCAAGGCGTGCGCTCTCAGCCTCGCAAGCTGCTGGCCGGCATCCCGGAGCTTGTGGTTGCGGAGATCCCGGAGGGTTCGCTGTGCTGCGGCTCAGCCGGAATCTACAACCTGCTCGAGCCGGACGCCGCCGCCCAACTCGGCGATCGCAAGGTGGAGAACCTGCTCACCACGCATACGCAAGCTGTGCTTTCTGCCAATCCCGGTTGTCTTCTGCAACTGATGAATGGCCTGCGTCGGCGCGGAATGAAGGCCATGCCTGCCTTTCATATGGTGGAGCTGCTGGATGCTTCGATGCGTGGACTCAGTGCAGACGAGATTCTGAGCAACGGCCAGAATTAGCCAGCAGGAACAAACGGAAAACAATGATTTTTGCTGCTCGCAAAACCGATCTCCAATCCGCCGCCGAACTTCTGCTCTACGCCCGGCGTACTGCTATTTCCATAACCGATTTACCTGCCCCATTACAGCCCGCTTCACTTGAAGAGGCTTACTTCGTGCAGGACACCCTAGCGCATGTGCTCGATCCATCCGGCCCGCGCGCGTGGAAGGTCGGTGCACCCGCTCCGGACGCGACACCACTCTTTGCTCCAATGATCTCCGCATGGATTGCGGCAGACGCCAGCGTACTGAACGAGCCGCGCCTCAGGCTTCGTGGTCTCGAAGCTGAAATTGCTTTTCTCATCGGCGAAGATCTGCCGCCTCGCGCGCTGCCGTACTCGCGAGAAGAGATTGTGGCCACCATTGCAAGCTGCCATTCTGCAATCGAGGAACTCGAATCGGCGTTCACCGTGCCTTCGCAGGTCGCCCGCCTCTCCATGATTGCCGACTTGCAGACCCACGGTGGATT
This sequence comes from Acidobacteriaceae bacterium, assembly GCA_030039675.1. Taxonomy (GTDB): domain Bacteria; phylum Acidobacteriota; class Terriglobia; order Terriglobales; family Acidobacteriaceae; genus Telmatobacter. The sequence goes on from JASHVE010000504.1 coordinate 1,187, forward strand.
CGTTCACGGCCCCGCGGTACCGGACTGGCAACAGATTGACTTCTCCCGGGAATCCGTTACGCTCTCCGTGGATGGCAACGTCATGGTCGAACGGACAGCCTCGAACGCGGCTGGAAGCGATCTGCTGCGTTTGGTCATCTACCTCGCTAATGACGGAGCGGCTCGCACAGGCGGCCTGAAGCATGGTGACTGGATAACCACAGGAAGCTGGACGGGCAATACCTTCGCTTCGGCGGGCTCCGCGGTGAATGTGCGCTTCTCGACTGCTGGCACTGTTTCCCTACGGTTCGCCTGAACGCTGTGCGCCAATTTCATATTGTGTGACAACCTGTTGGTCTGTCCAATTATCCTTTGGACGTTCTTTTTTCGAGGAAGGAGCCGATCCCATGCCTGTTTCGATCAGCCAGCCCGGTGTAGAAATCCTTGCTCCCGTCAGCGAAAGCTATGCGGAGATCCTGACGCCCGATGCGATCGTCTTTATCGCCGACCTGCAGAGAACCTTCAACGGGCGGCGCAAAACGCTGCTCGCAGCGCGCCACGAGCGGCAAGAACGGCTCGATGCTGGTGAACGGCCTGGGTTCCTCGAAGAGACCAAAGAGATTCGCGAATCCGCGTGGACAGTCGCGCCGCTACCGAATGACACCCTCGACCGGCGTGTGGAGATCACTGGGCCTGTGGATCGCAAAATGATCATCAACGCTCTAAACTCCGGCGCGAAAGTTTTCATGGCCGATTTTGAAGACTCGAGCACTCCGCTGTGGAGCAACCTGCTCGATGGCCAGATTAATCTTTACGACGCAATCCGTCGAACCATCGCTTATGCGGATTCCGCAACAGGCAAACAGTACAGGCTCATTGAGAATCCCGCCGTGCTATTTGTGCGTGCGCGCGGCTGGCATCTGGAAGAAAAGCATGTGCTCGTTGATGGTGAGCCGATGTCCGGCTCTCTCTTCGACTTCGGCCTGTACTTCTACCACAACGCCAAGGAGCTGCTGGCGAGAGGCAGCGGCCCTTACTTCTACCTGCCTAAGATGGAGAGCCATCTTGAAGCACGGCTATGGAATGACATCTTTGTCCGCGCGCAGAAGGTTCTCGGTATTCCGCGCGGTACCATCAAAGCCACAGTGCTCATCGAAACTATTCTGGCGAGCTTTGAGATGGACGAGATCCTGTATGAACTGCGTGAACATTCCGCCGGACTCAATTGCGGCCGCTGGGATTACATCTTCAGCTTCATCAAAAAATTCTCCAATGATCCCCATGCCATTCTGCCCGATCGCGCCCAGGTCACGATGACGACACACTTCATGCGCAGCTATTCGAGACTGGCGATTAAGACCTGCCACCGGCGCAACGTGCACGCAATGGGCGGCATGTCTGCTTACATTCCGATCAAGTCCGATCCTGTGGCAAATGAGACCGCCATTGCGCAGGTGCGCGCCGACAAAGAACGGGAGGCGAGCGACGGACACGATGGAACCTGGGTCGCGCATCCGGGACTGGTGCCCGTCGCGCTCGAGATCTTCGATCGGCTGATGCCGCAGCTGAATCAGATCTCAAGGCAACTGCCCGAGTTTAGCGCGACCGCCGAGGATCTGCTCCAGGTTCCGGATGGCTCAATTACCGACGCCGGGCTCAGACAGAACGTCGCTGTGGGCCTGGGCTACGTGGAAGCGTGGCTGCGCGGCATC
>JASHVE010000505.1 GCA_030039675.1 Acidobacteriaceae bacterium
TTCTGCTCCACACCGTCTTCGTATACGCGGAAGTTCTCAGGCTTGAGGCCGGGCACAAACTGACCGGTCTTTTGCAGCAAGACTCCCACATCCACCGTGACCTCAGGAACGTCAACACGGAGAGAGACATTCCCCATCCCTTCGGGATTTTTGATTTTAGGCTCGGGGGGCGCGGGCGGCGCGGGTGGTTCGTCGGCCGTTTCTGGTTTCTTGGGCAAAGCGATTACGCCATTGTCTCCGTTGGGACCGCCCGCATCCGGCGCGGTCTGGTCTGGTTGCTTCGGCTGTTGGCCGGTGGGCTGGGTTTGATCCTGGGCGTAGTACGCGGGTGCGGACACCAGGACCGTAACCGCAAGGAACAAGACGGCGCGGCGCATCGAGAAAGGGACTGGGAAGAAGATGCGGGGAGTAGCCATAACAACCTCAGTGCTCATAAGCATAGACGATCAGGCAAAATCCCGTTCGAGAAGGTGCACGCGGGCTATACTCGTATAGACGTGGGAATTTACCCGAAGGAAACAAGGTCGGGGCTGATTGCCTTGGCGCTCGCTCTGGCCGTCATAGCGGCTGTGTCCGGTGTGCGCCCCGCGGCGGCCCAAGACGCGAAAACGGAAAACACGGCGGAGCCGGCGGGACCACCGCCCAACTCGAGCGGATTCTTTCCCTTGAACCAGGTCCACCGCGGAATGATGGGGACCGCATGGACGGTCTTTGAAGGAACCAAGCCCGAACCGATGCAGGTGGAGATACTTGGCGTGCTGCGGGGTGCGCGTGGGCCAGGACAGGACCTTATTCTGGTGCGACTCCGCGGGCCCAAGCCCGAATATACCGGCGTTGTGGAGGGCATGAGCGGAAGCCCTGTCTACATCGGTGATAAGCTGCTGGGCGCGCTCTCCTATCGTATTGGCATCTTCAGCAAAGAGCCGATCGCCGGTATCACCCCAATCGGGCAGATGCTTGAAGTGCGCAATCTGCCCACCAGTTCGCTCGCATCCGCTGCGGCTCCAGACAAACTCGAGGCCTCACTCTCCGGCAGCCCAGCCGCGGCTGTGGGCAATCTACCCGCCGATGAGAATGCGAATATGAATTTTCGAGCCATGGAAACCCCGCTGGTGATGAGCGGTTTCCGGCAGGCAGCGATTGATTTCTGGCAGAAGCAAATGCAGGGAACCAGCTTGGACGCGGTAGCGGCCGGCGGCATGGGCGGATCGTCCGATGCCGATACTCGGCTGTCGCCGGCGGCAGAGGCCACCCTGGAGCCGGGTTCGGCAGTGAGCATGCAACTGGTGCGCGGCGATGTCGAGATCGCGGCTACCTGCACCGTGACGTACATTGATCCCAAGCAGTTACTGGCCTGCGGCCATCCTGTTTTGCAGGCGGGGCAGGTTTCGCTGCCGATGACCACAGCAGACGTTGTGACCACACTGGCTTCGCCGCTGAACGCTTTCAAGATCATCAACACCGGCGCGACCGTGGGCGCATTTACTGAAGATCGCGACTCGGCCATTCGCGGCGAACTGGGCGCAACTGCGCGGATGATCCCGATGCACATCGCGATGGATGGCCCCGATGATCATCGCAAGCTGAACGTCGAGATTCTGGATCTGCCTTCGCTCACCTCGCAGGCGATGATGGTAGTGCTCTTCGAGTCGCTGCTTGAGTCGAACTCCAACACCGCGTCGACCAGCTATCATCTCACCGGCAACATCGATCTGCAGCAATACCCTTCCGTGCCGCTGGATGTGTGGGCCTCGCCCGGCGACATGGGACCTGCGCCGATGCTGCTTGCGCTGCAGGCCGGTGAGCGCTTCGCAGCGCTGTACACTAATGGAGCACGGCGAGGCGCGGTTCGAGACATTGACCTGCACGTGGAGGAGGTTCCGCGGCGGCTGGGTGTGACGCTCGAAAGCGCACGGTTGGTCTCCGGCGACATCGTTCACGCAGGCGACACTGTGGAAGTGGAGGCAACCCTGCGGCCGTGGCAGCAATCCGAGCGCAACGTGCGGATCGCAGTCAAGCTTCCGCCGCGGCTCGAAGCCGGCAATCTGCGCCTGCTGGTTTCTGACGCCGCAACACTGGATCGGACGCTGAATCAGCCGCGCCTTCCCTCACAGCCCGTGAACCTTGAGACGGTTCTCGAACTGGCGCGACATCAGCATGCAGAAGATCACATCTACGTGAGCCTTCTGATTCCTGAGGCACAGGCGGGCATGGATGGCGAGACGCTTCCGAGTGTTCCGCTCTCTATCGCCAACGCGCTTGAAGCAGTGCGCACATCGCAAGAGATTAATCTCAACGGCGAATCAGCAGAAATCGCCGCGGAAGCATCTGCAGGAGGCGTGCTGAGCGGATTTCAAATTCTCAATCTGCACATCGACCCAGGCGGCGGTTTAAACTAAGACAGGAACAACTAAGAAAAACAGCCTTTCACTCCGTACCTAGGCCGGTGCAGCAGGACCAGCCAACGCTATGGACTCACGCCAATGAGGACTCCGAAACATGGCTTCCATTCAAGGTCTTGCAGCGCATGCAGCAGGAGCTGAGCTTCTTCCCTATCATTACGACCCCGGTGCATTGGGAGCGCACGAAGTGGAGATCGCCATTACTCACTGCGGCATCTGTCACAGCGATCTCCATCTGATTGCGAACGACTGGGGCATCAGCCAGTATCCGTTCATCCCCGGCCACGAGGTCGTCGGCGCAATTGCCGCGGTGGGCAGCGAAGTGCGGCAACTGGAGATCGGACAGCGCGTCGGTCTAGGCTGGCAATCGAACTCATGCGGCGTGTGCGAATGGTGCATGCGTGGAATGGAAAATCTTTGCCCCCAATCCGAGGCGACCTGCGTTCACCGCAACGGCGGCTACGCCGACCGCGTGCGCGCCAACGCCCGCTTCGTAATGCCGATCCCCGATGCGCTGCAGAGCGAGCATACCGCGCCGCTGCTCTGCGGGGGCATCACCGTCTATAATCCGCTGCGCGCGCACGGCGTCAATCCCGCGTCGCGCGTGGGCGTGGTGGGCATTGGCGGCCTCGGCCATCTCGCCATCCAGTTTGCGCGCGTCTTCGGCGCAGAAGTGACGGCGTTTTCTTCGTCGGCCGGTAAAGAAGAAGAGGTGCGTGCGCTCGGTGCACATCACTTTGTAAATACACGCGAAACCAAAGCAATGAAAGAGGCTGCCGGCACCCAGGATTTCATCCTCACGACGATCAACGCCGATCAAGACTGGGGCACCTACATCCAGGCGCTGCGGCCGACTGGAACGCTATGCTTCTTGGGAGTGCCGCCTTCGCCGGTCTCGGCCCAGGCATTTCCGCTCATTGCCGGGCAGCGCAGCATTACCGGCAGCCCCATCGGCAGCCCGCACCAGTTACGAGAGATGCTTGATGTAGCTGCGCGGCACGGCGTAAAGGCCACAACGGAGCCCTTCCCGATGGCCAAGGCCAATGAAGCCATCGAAAAGGTAAAGAAGAACAAAGTACGCTATCGGGCCGTGCTGGCAAATTAGATCGTTCTTGATGGTGGATATAGCAGTTGGATAGTTGCCGTATCCCGGAGCCGTGAAGCTACCGCGGTTTCACAGTTGCTATATCCCGAAGCCACTGCTGCAAAGTGGCATTTTCCTCAAGAAAATGCCGTCTTCCGCGGCTTCGGCAAGGGCACATCAACTGTGGAACCGCTCTAAGCCCCTAGCCGCGTGGGTGAACGTAGTAGACGAGCCCGAGATAATCGTCGGTCAACAAAAAGCTGTCAGGACCGATGCGCAGGATTCCGCATGGGCGGCCGTGCACTGTGGGCTTACCGTTCACTACCGTGAGGAAACCAGTGATCAGATCCTGCGGCTTGCGGTTGGACGGCGTGAAGCGCGCCACGCGATAGCCGGTACCGATGTGCGGATGGCTTGCACCGTGCAGCGCAACGACGAAGCTGTCTTTGAGCAGTGAATCGGTCTGCGGAAAGTACGCGAAGCCGAGCGGCGAACTGTGCGCGGCAAATGTCGTGTAGGCCGGTGGAACCCGCTCGCAGGATTTAAGCGCCTGCGGTGCGTTGCCCAGCGCTGCGTTGGGGTCGGAGCCGGACGCGTGACCTCCGCCGGCGGTGAGATTCGCGCCCGCGGATGCTACGCCAGATTGCTTGCCATAGACCGAGTCCGCTGCATCGTCTGCGGGAATGGGCGCCACTTTATTGAGATCGTCGAGCGCGGGCAGCGGCGTGGTATCGAGCACCGGCTTGCCATGCGCGAAGTAGCAGGTGGGCCAGCCGTAATTGGGTGCAGTTGCCGGTGATTTGTCGAGCTCAAGGAATGTGTCTTCCGGCAATTGATCGCCGAGGTGATCGTCGCCCATGTTCGTGGCGAAGAGCGCGCCGTCCAGATCTGCAACCGTGCGGAGGTCGACCGCATTGCGGAGGCCCTGCGCGATGATGACCGGATGTTTGCCGTCAGGGTCCATGCTGACAACAGCGGCGCGCATGACCTCGCGCTCCTGGCAGTAGTTGCACGACGATCCCGCAGAGACAAAGACGCGCGTTGCGCCGCTGACCTGCGCTATGGCAACGGTACGCGTGAGATGCCAGCCGCCATACTTGTAGCTGAGGCCGTAATCGGGAAAATGCATGAGCGTCTCCGCCGGTGCGGATGGCGCATTGTCTCCAGCGTTGTATTTGTAGCGTACGAGTTTCCCGGTGAGCGGCAGATAGAGCCAGCTTTGTTTTGTCGCTGGATCGGTCCAGAAGACAAGGTTGTTGGGATTACGCAAGTGGTCGAGATAGTGGATCACGTGCTTGAAGCTGTGCGTCTGCTCGTCCCACCCATCGAGGATGAACACCGACCCCAATGCATTGTCTGAGATGTCGTGCATGCCCGTGACGAAGATGCGGCCATCCGGCGATTGGGCAAAGAAGCGGACGCGACGCAATCCGCTCGCGGAGATGTTGATGTCGAGAGAATCCGGCAGAGACAACGTGATGGACTTGCCCGGCGCGTAGTTGAGCGTGTGGCGCACCTGCGCGGGAGAAAGAACTGCGCTTGCCCATGTAGAGATCAGAAACAAGGCAACAAAAGATAAGCGAGATGGCACGCTACCAGTGTAGAGGCGTCTGCCGGCTCGCCGAATCATCGACAGCGCTCAATTGCAAAAAACAAGGGCGTTCGCATACGCGAACGCCCTTCGGGCTCGTAGAACGAAGAGGAAACAACTACACCGATTTCACAGTTGCTATATCCCGAAGCCACTGCTGCAAAGTGCCATTTTCCTCAAGAAAATGCCACCTTCCGCGGCTTCGGTAAGGGCACATCAACTGTGGAACCGCTCTAGTGAGCCGCGACCGGCCCGGCAAGCTCCTGACCCTTGGTGTTCAAGTCTTCATCGACAGATTCGCGGTTAGGCAGGTCGAACCGATCCAGATTCATCACCTTGGTCCAGGCAGCCGCGAAGTCGTTGACGAAGGTTTGCCGCGCATCGCTGCTCGCATATACCTCCGCAATGGCGCGAAGCTGCGAGTTTGACCCGAAGATGAGGTCAACCACAGTGGCTGTCCACTTCAGCTGGCCCGTCTTGCGGTCGCGTCCTTCCAATACGCCTTGAGACTTCTCAGACTTCTGCCACTTCGTGCCCATGTCCAGCAGGTTCACAAAGAAGTCATTGCTCAGGGCCCCGGGCTGCTTGGTAAAAACACCGAGTTGCGATTGCCCGAAGTTCGCGCCCAGCACACGCAAGCCGCCGATCAGGACCGTCATCTCCGGAGCGGTAAGGGTCAACAGTTGCGCCTTGTCGAGCAACAGATGGGCCTCGTGGCCCTCGAGTCCTTTGCAGACGTAATTGCGGAACCCGTCGGCCTTCGGCTCCAGCACAGCGAATGACGCAGTATCGGTCTGCTCCTGCGAGGCGTCCGTACGGCCCGGCGCAAACGGAACCTTCACGGGATAACCGGCGTTCTTTGCCCCAGCCTCGACCGCCGCCGAGCCAGCGAGAACAATCAGGTCAGCCAGCGAAACCTTCTTACCGCCGGACTGCGACTGATTGAACTCCTTCTGGATGGCTTCCAGCTTTTCGAGCACCTTGGCCAGCTCCGCCGGCTGGTTCACCTCCCAATCCTTCTGCGGCTCGAGCCGGATGCGCGCGCCATTCGCGCCGCCTCGCTTGTCGCTGCCACGGAAGCTCGAAGCCGAGGCCCACGCGGTAGTGACGAGCTGAGAAACGGACAGGCCCGAGTCCAGAATCCTAGCCTTCAGAGCTTCGATGTCCTGCGCATTGATCAGCTCATGATCGACGGCCGGTACCGGATCCTGCCAGATCAGCTCTTCCTTTGGCACCAACGGGCCAAGATAGCGGGAGATCGGACCCATGTCGCGGTGCGTCAACTTGAACCATGCCCGTGCAAACGCATCCGCGAACTCATCTGGGTGCTCGAGAAAGCGCCGAGAGATCTTCTCGTAGACCGGGTCAAGGCGTAGTGAGAGATCCGTCGTGAGCATGGCCGGTTGGTGACGCTTGGAGGGATCATGTGCATCCGGCACGGTATTCGCGCCAGCATCACCCTTCGGCTTCCACTGATGCGCGCCGCCTGGGCTCTTGGTCAGCTCCCATTCGTAGCCGAACAGGTTCTCGAAGAAGTGGTTGCTCCACTTCGTCGGCGTTTGCGACCAGATGACCTCCAGGCCGCTGGTGATTGCGTCACCGCCTACGCCGGTGCCGAAACGGTTCCTCCAGCCCAGTCCCATTTCCTCAATACCCGCAGCCTCGGGCTCAGGACCCACGTGGCTCGCAGCAGCGGCGCCGTGTGTTTTGCCGAAGGTATGGCCGCCGGCAATCAGCGCAACCGTCTCTTCATCGTTCATTGCCATGCGGCCAAAGGTTTCGCGGATATCTTTCGCCGCCGCGACAGGATCGGGATTAGCCTCTGGGCCCTCGGGGTTGACGTAAATCAGACCCATGGTCGTAGCGCCGAATGGATTTGCCAGCTCACGGTCACCGGAATAACGCTTATCGGTGCCCATCCACGCGGTCTCAAATCCCCAGTTGACGTCCTGATCCGGTTCCCACACGTCCTCACGGCCACCGCCAAAACCAAAGGTCTTGAAGCCCATTGATTCGAGCGCCACGTTGCCGGCCAGGATCATCAGGTCGGCCCACGAAATCTTCTTCCCGTACTTCTGCTTGATCGGCCACAGCAGCCGGCGCGCCTTGTCGAGGCTCACGTTGTCCGGCCAGCTGTTGAGCGGTGCGAAACGCTGCTGCCCTCTGCCCGCGCCGCCGCGGCCATCGCCAATGCGGTAAGTTCCCGCAGAGTGCCACGCCATGCGGATGAAGAGCCCACCGTAGTGGCCGAAGTCCGCCGGCCACCAATCCTGGGAGTCGGTCATCAGGGCATGGAGGTCCTTGACGACGGCATCGAGGTCGAGGCTCTTGAACTCATCGGCATAGTTGAACTCCTCGCCCATCGGATTGGACAAAGCGGAGTGTTGCTGCAGAATTCCCAGGTTCAGCTGTTCGGGCCACCAGTCCTGGTTGCCCTTCACGCTTGCCGTTGTGTGACTGTGCGCGCCATTTGAGAATGGGCATTTCGATTCGTCGGGCATCATGTCTCCTGTAGTCGTCTGGTTCAGTAGTGGGTGTGAAAGTCGAGAACGGTCGGCTCGAGATTGAAAAGTTGGGCGACTGCGGCAAATATGAACTACACGTCTGAGAATAAGCCTCAACCCATCAATAATGAAAATCAATTGTTTCTACAATGACGATTGTTGTGTTCTATGATAAAAACTGGTTACTTTCGAAGGTCGCTGTGAACCTGCAGGATCTGCGTTATCTAGTTGCCGTCGCCGAACATCGCCACTTTGGCCGTGCGGCCGAAGCGTGCAACGTGAGCCAGCCCACGTTGAGCAGCCAGATCAAGAAGCTCGAAGACGAGCTGGGCGTGACCCTGCTCGAGCGCACCAACAAGCGCGTCGATCTAACGCCAGTGGGCAGCCAGATTCTGAGTCATGCCCGCCGCGCGCTCGCTGAGGCCAGCCAGATGGAGATGGTAGCGCAGGCAGCGCGCGATCCTCTCGTGGGGTCGTTGAAACTGGGCGTCATTCCCACCCTTGCGCCCTATCTGATGCCCTTAATCCTGAAACCGCTGAAGCAGGCCTGTCCGGGCCTGAAGCTGGAAATCTGGGAGGATCAGACGCGGTCTCTGATTGACGGGCTTCGCAATCACCGGCTCGACGCCGCCCTGCTCGCCACTCCACCCGAAGCGCCAGAGATTACGGATGTGGCGTTGTTTGACGAACCGCTGCTGGCCGCTCTTCCGCTGGAGCACCAGTTCGCAGCGGCCAAAGCGGTGAGCGAAGAGTTGCTGGCGAGGGAGTTACTCGTGCTGGCCGATGGCCATTGCCTCGCCAACCAGGCAATGGATGCCTGTGGCGCGCGCAATGGGATACAACGCGGCGCAATGCCCGCCTCCATGCAGGCCTCTACACTGGAGACACTGGTGAACCTCGTGGCCGCCGGATACGGCGCGACCCTCTTGCCGGCGCTGGCTGCCGATTCGTTCCGCCCCCGTGAGATCGTGTTGCGGCCGCTCGTGGGCAAATCGTCCCGAACCGTCCGGCTGGTAAGCCGGCCTGGCTTTCCCCGGCCGCAGGCGCTACGAGCACTGGAACGGGTCATCCGCAAGGCCGCAAGCACGGCGATGGCCCGCAAATGAATGCAAAAATCGCCGATCTCCGCTTGTGGAAATCCTGCCCAAATCTCTGTGGAAAACCTAAGTAATCTGGGGCACAACCGAGAATTCCCGAAAATGTGAGTTCCGGCCCCCCTTATCCACAAAAACACCCCTTGAGACCGTTGACCCTGTTCAGCCGGCTCCGTAGAGTCTCTAATCAAAGAGAAGTTTTTCTTTCAGGAAGCGGGATTGCACGGCGGACGATTCTCCACGTACTGCTTTCGCAATTTGGAGTGAAAATGCTGAAATTAAAGAAGATCCATATCCTCGGGTTTAAGAGCTTCTGTGACCGCACCGAATTGACGGTGCCGGGGACCGGGATCGCCGCGATTGTGGGCCCGAACGGTTGCGGGAAGTCGAACATTCTCGACGGCGTGACCTGGGTGCTGGGTGAGCAGAGCGCCAAGACTCTGCGCGGCAGCCACATGCAGGATGTGATCTTTGCGGGCACGCGCGACCGCAAGCCACTCGGCATGGCGGAAGTCACACTGACGATGGTTGACCCTGAAGCGTATGAGGGCCCGGTTCCAGTAGAACCAGACGTAGTGATCGATCAGGAAGCAACTTCAGATTGGGATGAGGAAGAACTGCGCCGGCAGCGCGCCAGCGAGGCTGAAGAGATCATCGCCGCCGAGCAGCCCGGTCAAGCCGTGGAAGAGGACGCCGAACCGACCCTGGCCCCCGCTGCCGGGACCGAGGGTCCGCAGCCCGTCGTGTTGAAGATCCGGCGCCGGAAGTTTCATAGCACTCCGCAGAAGGGCGAAGTGGTGATCACACGGCGTCTTTTCCGCACCGGCGAGAGCGAGTATCTACTCAATGGCAAGCTGTGCCGGCTGCGCGACATTCAGGACATCTTCATGGGCACCGGCCTCGGGCCGGAGAGCTACGCCATCATCGGCCAGGAGCGCATCGGGCAGCTGCTCAGCTCCAAGCCGCACGACCGGCGGGCGATCATCGAAGAGGCAGCAGGCATTACGCGGTTCAAGACCAAGAAGCGGCTCGCGGAGCTGCGCCTCGAATCGGCCAAGCAGAACCTGGCTCGCGTAGACGACATCTTCGAGGAAGTCACGCGGCAGATGAACAGCCTGAAACGGCAGGCGGCAAAGGCGGAGCGGTTTGTCGCCGTCCGCGACGAACTGCGCGGCCGACTGCGCGTAGTGCTGGCCAGCCGCATGGCGATCATGGACGCCGAGCAGGCGAAGTTCGAGCAGGAGATCGCGGCGCTCACCGAGCAGATCGATGGCTCGGCGCGGGAGATCGGCAAGCTTGAGGCCAACCAGCACACGCTCACGGAGCGCGGCTATGAGCTGGACCACGAAGGCCAAGCTGCCCAGACGCGCGCGAACGAAGCGGCAGTCGAACTGGAGCGAGCCACGGCGCGTGAACGCAGCAATACGGAGCGCGTAGCGGAGCTCGAGGCGCGGATTGCCGCAGCGGGAGCGGAGCTCGAACAGACGCGCGCGCAGTTGTCCACGATTGCCGAAGAGCGGACGCAGCAGCGCAACTTCCTGGAGACAGCTGCGGGCGAGGCGCGGGAGTTTCGCCAGCAGGTGGAGGCACATCAGCAGCAGGCGCGCTCAGCAGCAGAGCAAGTCTTCGGCGCTGAGCGGCAGCTGGAGACGGCGCGCCGTCACGTGATGCATCTGCTCACGCAGGCCGGCAATGCGCGCAATCAGACGGCGCAGGCGGAAGAGAGCCTCGCCGCACTTGAGCGCGAGGCCGAGCGGCTGGATGCCGAGATGCGCCAGGCGCGCAACGAGATGGAAAACCTGGGCGTCGAAAGCGGACAGGCACGGCTCAGGTTCGAGTCGGCTGCCGAAGCGCTCAAGCGGCTGGAACGCGAGATCGCCGCATTGCGGGAAACGCTGCAGGTGAAGCGCACGGAAGAAGCCGCCCAGCGGACCCGCGCCAACCAGTTGCGCACCGAGCAGGCCGCGGCCATGGGGCGGCGCGACTCGCTGCAATCTCTCATTCGCAACCACAGTTACTCCACCGATACAGTACGCAAACTGCTGAAGCCGGGAGCGCTCGGCCACGGCATGGCTCCGGTAGGCACGCTGGCGGACTTCCTCGAGGTCAGCGGCGAGCACGAAGGCGTAGTGGACGAGTTCCTGCGCGAAGAGCTGAACTATGTCGTGGTCGAGAACTGGGGCGTAGCAGAAGAAGGCGTGCGACTGCTGAAGACCAGCGACGGGCGCGCGACATTCCTCATTCATCCCGACGAGCAGCGTGAGCTCTTCGATCACGGTTCGGACGCGGTGAACGAGCCAGGAATTACGCCACTTCGCGACGCCATCAAGGTTCTGAATGGCTTTGGCAGATCGTTAGAAGGCATTCTGCCCAAGCTGCGGCACGGTTACCTGATCCAGGATTCCAATGAAGCATTGCGATTGGCGGCGCGGTATCCGCATGCCTTCTTCCTCACGCCGGAGGGCGAGTGCTTCCATAACGCGACAGTGACGGGCGGCAAGCCGGCAAGCGAGGGACCGCTGGCGCTCAAGCGCGATCTGCGCGAGACGGAAAACCGGCTGGCCAAATTGGATGCGCAGCTTGCGGAAGCCGAGACCCAAGCTGCTGCACTGACGCGTGAGATCGAAGGAATGACGGCGCAGCTTGAAGCGCAGAGCCAGGAGCGGCGCCAGGCCGAGACTGAGAACGCCAATCTGGGCGCGGCGCTTAAGCAGATGGAAGCGGAGGCGCAGCGCATCGAGCGGCGTCTGCAGGACTGGGCAACGCAGGCGGCGCGCAACAAGGAGGCATGCGAGACCAAGCGGCAGTCGATCGAGCAGAAGCGCGAAGAAGCGGCGCGTCTTGAAGCGGAGCACGCGCAGGCCGACGCGGGACTCGACAGCCTGCAGGCGCAGTTGGATGAGTTACGCAAGAACCGCGAAGAGTTGCAGCAGCAGGCAGCGCACGTGACGGCGGAGCTGGCCGGACTCGAAGAGCGGCGGCGCGGCGCGGAGGCTGCCTTCCAGCGGATAGACCGGTTGCATGCCGATTTGGAGCGGCGCGTGCTCGCGATCGAGCAGCAGACCGCTGCGGCAACGGCGGAGCGCGAGCAACGCATCAGCGAGAGCGCGTCGTTGGCGAGCCGGCAGGAAGAGTTGACCAACACGCGCACGGAGGCTCTTGCGCAGGCGCAGACAATTGCAGAACAGGCGCAGACGCTGCGCACACAGTTGGCCGAGATGGAAACGCAGCTCAAGACGGGACGAACCTCACTCGACCACCTGCGCGACGAGCGCGCCGCGAAGTCGAGCGAGCTGGCCAAGTTGAGGTCTGATCTGGAGCACCTGGAGGCAAGCTGCCTGGCCGAGGTGAACGTGACCGCACAGGTGCTGCGCGAAGACGCGGAGATCGGAAGACTCGGTGGCGAAGAGCTCGGCACCGAAGAAGAAACGTGCCGCGGGCTGCGCCAGCGCATCGAGCAGATGGGTCCGGTAAACATGATGGCGCTCGACGAGTACAAGGAGACGGCCGAGCGGCA
>JASHVE010000037.1 GCA_030039675.1 Acidobacteriaceae bacterium
ATAGACGGCCATGCTATGGCTTCGAAACAAGATCGCTTCTCCGCCGACGCAGGTCAGCACACCTGCATACATCGGGTTGCGCACGTAACGGTAGAGCCCGCTCACCACAAGCCGTTCCGTAGGCGCCGCAGGCACCAGCGTTCCCCGGCCCACGCGGACGAAGCGCACGATGGAGTCGAACAGCGGAACAAGACCAATGAGTATCAGCGCACAAGCCGGCAGAATCTGCCAGCCCGCCTCCGCCGCTGGAACGCGAAACCGCGTCATCCAAAACGGAATATAGACCAGCACAAACCCCGGCCCGCCAAAGACGACAAACAGCGCGGAGATGAGAACATTGCGCCGCTGTGTGCGCATACCTACGCCACCACAGATCGAGTGCGCGCCCACCAGTTATCGAACGCCGCCAGCGCCCGCTCGCACTGCATGCGGTGCCGCTCTTTCTTGTCGCGGACTTTTTTGCGCAGCTCTTCTTCGAGCGGCTCGAGCAGGTCGAAGGTGATGTTCGCCGGCTGGAAGTCCTTCGCATCGGCGTGCGTGATGTAATGCATCAGCGACCCCAGCGCCGTCGCACGCGGAACCGGCGCTGGTTCTTCGCCGCGCGCCAGGGCAGCCGCATAGATTCCCGCCAGCATCCCCGTGGCGATCGACTCCGTGTACCCCTCCACACCGGAGATCTGCCCGGCGAAGAAAATCGCCGGCTCTTTTTTCAGGCGCAGTGTCTCATCCAGCAGTGCCGGCGCGCAGATGTAGGTATTGCGGTGAATCTGCCCATAGCGCAAGAACCGCGCGCTCTCCAGGCCGGGAATCAGTCGCAGTACACTGGCCTGGTCGCCATATTTCAGGTGATTCTGGAAGCCCACCAGGTTGTAGCTCTCCGCGCGCAGGTTCTCTTTGCGTAACTGCACTACCGCCCAGGGTGTCTTGCCGGTGCGCGGGTCGCGCAGCCCCACAGGTTTCATCGGCCCAAAGCGCAGCGTATCGCGGCCCCGCCGGGCCAGCACCTCGATCGGCAGGCAGCCTTCAAAGTAATCGAGTTTTTCCCATTCCTTGGCTTCGGCGGGTTCGGCAGCAAGAAGAGCATCGAGAAAGCGGTCGTACTCTCCGCGGTCCATCGGGCAGTTGATGTAATCGGCCGTGCCCTTGTCCCAACGCGCGGCAAAGTAGACGCGCTCCATGTCGATGCTCTCCGCGTCGACGATCGGCGAGATCGAGTCGTAAAATGCCAGATGCCCCGAGCCAGTCAGTCGCTCGATTTCTTTGCTTAACGCATCGGAGGTCAGCGGCCCGGTCGCAACAATCGTGCACTTCACGTCGGGTTCTGCGCTTAGGCTCGTCACTTCCTCGCGAATCACGCGGATCGCCGGTTCCGCGGCGATAGCCTCGGAGATGCGCCGCGAAAACTCCACGCGGTCCACAGCCAGCGCATGGCCTGCCGGCACTGCCGTCTCGTCGGCAAGGCGCAAAAGCGCGGAGCGCCCCCGCCGCATCTCCTGCTTCAGCAGCCACGGCGCCGTGTTCGGCGATTCGCTCTTGAGCGAGTTCGAGCAGACCAGCTCGCCGAAGTCGATGGTCTGGTGCGCCGGCGTGAGCCGCGGCTTGCCATCGATGATGGTCCGCATCTCGTAGAGATCCACCTCGCAGCCCAAACGCGCCGCTGTCAACGCCGCCTCAGGTCCGGCCAGCCCGCCGCCGATCACGCGAATCTTCACGGCGCGGCCTCCGCAGACTGGACCTCCGCCGCGATCGGCTCAACGCCGTCGGCCAGCCTCTTCAGCGCCTCGCCGCCCACCCGCACATTGCGCCACTCATCCAGGAACTCCGCGCCCATTGCGGCGTAGAAGTCAATCGCAGGCGTGTTCCAGTCCAGAACCTCCCACTGCAGCCGCTCGCAGCCCTTTTCCACCGCCACAGCCGCTACCCGTTGCAGCAGCGCCTTGCCGATGCCGTGGCCGCGCAGCTCCGGCTGTACGAAGAGATCCTCCAGATAAATGCCGGGCCGTCCCATCCAGGTGGAGTAATTGTAGAAATACAGGGCGAAGCCCGCAGGTTTGCCGTCATATTCTGCGATCAGGCACTCATAGTAAGGGTGAGGCCCAAAGCCGTCGTGCAGAAGTCCTTCTTCCGTAGCCACTACCGCGTCCGGGGCGCGCTCGTAAGCGGCCAGGGCACGGATAAACCCGAGAATCCGTGGGACGTCTGCTGCCGTCGCCGGGCGAATGGTCGTAGCCATGGATTCATTTTAGAGTGTGATACGCGCCACCCGGGCCCTGCTCCGATCGGCAGTAGGATGGATGCGTTGTCTTGCCGCAGTTTACTGCTCCTTTTCGTTTGCCCCTGAACCCGGGCCCATTCCTGTTTCGTCCAGTGGGTAGGCAGAGCGGGAAGAATCAGGAGTCAAAGCCGTCCCGGCATTTCGTGCCGCTCCCTCTTGTCGAGGGCGCTTGCTTGGATTTAACGTTGGTTTTGCTACGGATCGAAGTCTGCAGAGCGAAGATTTTTTCGAGCTCGCGAACCGTTCCGGTTTGCGTCGCTCCAAGGAGAAGAATTATGAAACGCGCTTTTTCACTTTGGCTGGCAGCTCCAGCATTGCTGGCATTCGCCCTTCAGCCCGCACACGCACAGCAGGCGCCTGCCGCCGGCACCACAGGCAAGGTTCATGGCCACGTGACCAATCCGACCGGTCAAGCCCAGGGCACTGGCAGCGTAAGCCTCTCTACCGATGGAGGCAACACGCTCAAGTACACATTCCCCGTCGACGCCAATGGAGACTTTTCGGGTGAAGCAGTTCCTGGAACCTACATGGCAGTGTACCGTGCTCCCGATACACCCGCGGGCAAGATGGTCGATGACCTGCCCAACGTCAAGGTTGTGGCCGGGCAGGACGTAGAGGCAAACATCGACATGTCCCGCCAGGAATACATCGACAAGATGCCGGAGGACCAGAAGAAGCAGTTGGAAGAATTGAAGAAGGCCAATGCCGATGCCATGAAGGCCAACGTTGTCATCAACCACCTGAATGCCGATCTGAAGGTCGTCCAGCAAGACAAGAAAGATATTGATTCGGCCCCGGCGACGGCCGCGCAACAGTTGGGTGCATCCGCCGCCAAGTCGGATGTCGATGCCAAGGTTGCGGAGATCCGCACTGCCAAGTACGCCGACATCGAAAGCATGATGACCAAGGACACACAAGCCAAGCCTGACGAAGCTTTGCTGTGGGACAACCTCGGCTATGCACAGGGTGGCGAGAAGAAGTACGACGATGCGATCACGTCGTACAAGAAGGCCATCGACCTGGAGACAGCCTCCAAGAAGCCGCGGATGGAAGTGATCGGCGTGGCGCAGGCCGGGCTGGGCGAAGTCTACGCGCGCACCGGCAAGGTTCCTGAGGCCAATGCGGCCTATGACGCAGCCGCCAAGGCCGATCCCGCCCGGGCCTCGCTGCACCTGCGGAACGAGGCGGTGATCTTCTTCCAGGAGCACAATACGGCCGCCCAGGTTGCCGCCGCTGACGAAGCCATCAAGGCTGATCCCAACGATGCCATCCTCTACTACATCAAAGGTCAGGGATTGATCCAGAATGCAACCATCGATCCCAAGACGCAGCGGATCGTGCTCCCCGATGACTGCACCGCGGCCTATCAGAAGTACCTCGACCTGGCTCCGAACGGTCCTTACGCCGGCGAAGTGGCGGGTATTCTGGCCCAGGCCGGGCAGAAGGTCAGTTCTTCCTACAAGGCGGGCAAGAGCAAGTAAACTGTTGCCGCTTTTCACTAGGGGCGTCCGCGGCTGCGAGCGCCCCTTCTCTTTTGTGTCCTGCCCCGGAATGAGGCCTCAACACGCGCAAGCCACTACAATCCAATCTGTGAGCCCCGGTTTGCTCAGCTACGATGAAGCTGCTGCGAGGGTGGCCGCATATGCGGCTCAACTCCACTACTGCGGTATAGTGCAGCGCGTCCCCCTGGATCAGGCACAGGGTCGCGTCCTCGCCTCGCCGCTCCTCGCCGATAGCGACCAGCCGCCCTTTGCCCGCTCCACGCGCGACGGTTACGCCTGCCGTGCCGCCGAAGCCTCGTCTCACAAACAGCTTGCCCTCGCCGGCGCAACGCGCGCAGGCCAGCCCCCGGCAGGACCGCTGCTGCCCGGCACAGCGTGGGAGATCATGACCGGCGCGCCGGTTCCCGCAGGGGCTGACGCCGTCATGATGCTCGAGCACGTCGAGGCCGTGAACGGCCGCGTACGGCTGCTTCCGCCGCGGACGATCGCCGCAGGTGAAAACATCGTGGCGCAGGGCGCACAGGCGCGCGCGGGCGACGAACTGCTTCCCGTGGGCGCGGCAATCGGCTTCGCGCAGTTGGCGCTGGCCGCGTCCTGCGGTTACGCGCAGGTCGATGTCTTTCCGCGTCCGCGCGTCGCCATTCTCTCCACCGGTGACGAGATTGTGCCCGTCGAATCCATCCCCACCACCGGCCAGATTCGCAATTCGAACGGCCCCATGCTCGCGGCTCTTGTGGCCGCAGCAGGCGGCGAACCCTGGGTCCTGCCCATTGCGGCAGACGCAGCCGATGCTCTCGACGCCGCGCTGGCCCAAGCCGCCGAAGCGGACCTGCTGCTCATCACCGGAGGCGTCTCCGCCGGCAAATTCGATCTCGTTGAGCCCGCGCTCGCCCGCCGCGGCGCGCGTTTCCACTTCACCGGTGTGCGCATGCAGCCGGGCAAGCCGGTCGTGTTTGGCGAGTTCCCGCCCAGTGCCACAGATCTCAACCAAAATCAGGGCCCCGCGCAGCGGTGCTGCTTGGGGCTGCCGGGAAATCCGGTTTCTTCCGCAGTCACGTTTCTCCTCTTCGCCGCGCCGCTGCTCGCCGCGTTGAGCGGCCGGCTTGACCACGGCCCGCGTTTTGCCTTGGCCCGGCTGGCCGACGACGTGAAAGGCAAGGCTGGGCTCACGCGGTTTCTGCCTGCATCCTGCACCTTCGCAGCGACCACCGGCGCACTGCCCGAAGTCGTGCGCGTCGCCTGGCAGGGATCGGGCGACATCGGCGCCATGGCCCGCTCCAACTGTTTCCTGGTCCTGCCGGAAGAGACCGAGGTTCTGCATGCCGGCGATACCGTCCGCATTCTGCTTGTATGAAGATTCTTATGCCGGGTGCCCCATCCTTGCGGCGTTTCTGTTTTTGCCGCAAGGGTGGGAAACCACAAATCTCAATCGGAACCCGTCTATCGTGAGACGCAGCATGCCCAACATCAAAAAACCCAGGCTTTCGCATTTCGACCCCGCCGGCCAGGCCTCCATGGTGGACGTCAGCGCCAAGCAGCCCACGCGCCGCGTCGCAACCGCCTCGGCCTTTGTCGAGCTCTCCGCCGCCGTGCTCGCCGCATTGCCCGCCAATCCCAAGGGCAATCCGCTGGAAGTAGCCCGCTTCGCCGGAATCCAGGCGGCCAAGCGCACCTCTGAGCTGATTCCCATGTGCCATCCCCTCGCGCTCACGCACGTCGATCTGCGCGCCGAGGTCGCCGAAGGCGGCGTGCGCATCACCGCGACCGCGGCCACCATTGGTCCCACCGGCGTCGAGATGGAGGCCCTCACCGCCGCAGCCGTAGCCGCCCTCACCGTCTACGACATGACCAAGGCCCTCGACAAAGGCATCGTCATCCGCGACGTGCGGCTCGAATCCAAATCCGGCGGCAAAAGCGGTGGCTATTCTCGAAATCCTGATGCCCTGTGATCGCCAGTACGCCTGTTTGGGTATGAATTCTCCACAACTTGCCCCAGTGCCGTAGCCCCTCGTATCATCCGGCAAGAGCACACAATCATGAGTGAAGAGGAAAACAAGCCGGGCTTGCGGGTAAAAGGGCGTCTGATGTCCGCCTCTGAGATCGAGCGCACCCTCGTCCGCCTGGCCCACGAGATTGTAGAGAAGAGCAACGGCAGCAACGATCTGGTCCTGGTGGGTATCAAGCGCCGCGGCATTCCGCTCGCCGAGCGGCTGGGCAAGCTGATCTCCAGCATCGAAAAGCGCCCCGTGGATACGGGGACTCTCGACATCCAGTTCTACCGCGACGATCTTTCCACCGCCGGCATTCGCCCCGTCGTCACCCCCGGCTCCATCGGTTGCGAGGTCGAGGGCCGCGACGTGGTCATCTGCGACGACGTGCTCTACACCGGCCGCACCGTTCGTGCTGCGCTCGACGCTCTCTTCGACCACGGCCGCCCGCGCCGCGTGCAACTGGCAGTCCTCATTGACCGCGGCCACCGCGAGCTGCCCATCGAGGCAACTTATGTTGGCAAATACGTTCCCACCAGCAGCCGCGAGATCATCGAAGTGAAGTTCCAGGAGGTCGACAACACTGAGCAGGTGCTGCTGGTGGAGCGCGTCGGTTGAGCAGAGCAGTTCGGCCCGGAGGGGCCGATGGACAATAGCCCAGGGCAAGCGAAGCGGAGTCCCCACGAACAGGTCTTCGTTCGTGGGGTGCAAGCGCAGCCCTGGGAGGACGGACCAGGAGAGATCTCTACAGCGGTTCCACAGTTGCTATATCCCGAAGCCACTGCTGCACAGTGGGATTTTCCTCAAGAAAATGCCACCTTCCGCAGTTTCAGCAAGGGCACATAAACTGTGGAACCGCTCTAGCCCCGGAGGGGCGACGCGAACTCGTTCCAGGAGCCGAATCCGTTAGCGATGGCTGAAAGCTGACAGC
>JASHVE010000506.1 GCA_030039675.1 Acidobacteriaceae bacterium
AGATCGAGCAGTTCCTTGTCCCATTCGCCTTTCACGATGTTGAAGAGTAGCGTGCGCGAGGCGTTGGTCACGTCGGTCACGTGCTTCTGGCCGCTGGTCAGATGCCAGATCAACCAGCTATCGACAGTGCCGAAGGCCAGCTCGCCGCGCTCGGCCTGTGCGCGGGCACCTTCTACGTTGTCTAGGATCCATTTCACCTTGGTGGCCGAAAAATACGGGTCGAGGACGAGGCCGGTCTTCGACGAAACAGCATCCGCTGTTCCGCGTCCTTCAAGTTCTTTGCATAACGAAGCGGTGCGGCGGTCCTGCCACACGATTGCGGGGTGAATCGGCTTGCCGGTGGCTCGCTCCCACACGATGGCCGTTTCCCGCTGGTTGGTGATGCCGATGGCTACTACGTCGCGGGGCCGCGCCCCGGTGGTACCAAGAGCTTCAACGGCGCAGCTCATCTGGCTGGTGAGGATCTCCATGGGATCATGCTCGACCCAGCCGGCCTCGGGATAAAACTGCTGAAACTCATGCTGGGCAACGGCGGCTATAGTGCCGTCCTCATCAAACAGGATCGCCCGCGAGCTTGTAGTGCCCTGATCCAGCGCCAGAATGTATGCCATGCGTACCTTCCGCCCTTCGGGAACCAGTCAAACATGCAGGGCGGTGTATGGGCAAGGAAGGTTGACGGCCACGGCTATTTGCTTTGGACGACGCCATTTCCCAAAAAACGGGAAAGGGTTTATTGTTAAGAGAAAATTACCCTAAAATTCCGTGCGCTTCGCGCGTCGGGGCCGTGCAGGTTCGACAGGAATCGAATGAAGTTTCCCAGCGCCTCAGCCATCGAGCGCTTGCCTTGGCCGGTTCGCGCACTGCTCGGATGCGCATCCGCTATCACGGCCGTTGCGCTTACCCACGCGATTGCGCCTCTGCGCTCGTTCCCGCTGCTGCTGGCGTTGCCTACGGTTGTGTTGAACTGCTGGTTCTTCGGCATGGTAGGCGGCGCGCTGTGCGCCCTGACAGAGGCGGTCCTGGTGGATGCGTTCCTGACCAAAGCACAATTTCACCTTTCCATTGGAAACGCGGCTGAATCGGTGCGGCTTGCCGTCTTTCTGTCGGTCTCGATTTTGCTCGGCTGGACTGTCCGGCGCCTGGCACAGCAACGCGCGCTTCTTGGCAACCAGGATCTGCAACAACGGCTCATGCTGGCGGACACAGAGCGCCGGCTCGCCGAGGAACGCGTCCGGGTGAGCGAGGAGCTGCGCGACCGCGATGCGCTGCTGCGCGTGGCTCTGCGCGCCAACGGCATGGGTGTGTGGGTGTGGGACCTCAAGCGGGGAGCGGTTCAATGGTCTGATGAGATGTTCCGTATGGCCGGCCTCGAACCCGGCTCTGTCGAGCCTTCTTTCGATGCCTGGACAAGCATGATTCACCCTGACGATGCGTGCCGCGTGACGGAAGCGAGACAACGGACGTTCGACACGGGCAAAGATTACCAGGAGCGGTATCGCATCGTGTGGCCCGACGGATCCATCCACTGGCTGGAATCGCAGGGCACGTGCCAGTTCGATGAGGAGGGCCGCGTGACCCGCGTAATGGGCGTGCTGTGGGACGTCACTCACAGGAAGCACGCGGAAGAGGCGATGCTGCGGGCGGAAAAACTTGCCGTCGCCGGGCGGCTGGCAGCGTCAGTCGCACACGAAATTAACAATCCGCTTGAAGCAGTGGGCAACCTGCTCTATCTGGTTTCGCTGTCTGACACGCTCGAAGCCGCACAAGAGCACGCACAGGCGGCGCTCAATGAGCTGATGCGCGTCTCGCTCATCACGCAACAAACTCTCAAGTTTCACCGCCAGACAGGGGCTCCGCAGGAGACGCTGCTCTCAGAGATTGTCGCCTCGGTTCTCGCTCTCTTTCACGCCCGCCTGGAGGCGGGACGCGTCCGCGTGGATCTGCGCGTGAAGAGTGAAAAGAGCGTGGCGTGCATGCCCAGTGAGGTGCAGCAAATCTTCGCCAACCTTGTGGCCAATGCAATCGATGCTCTACCGGCATGCGGGCGCCTGGTGATCCAGGTACGCTGCTCGCGGGATTGGCGCGACTATCGCACTACCGGCGTGCGAGTGACATTCTGCGATTCCGGGACGGGCATGGAACGGGCGGCAATGCGCCGCATCTTTGAACCGTTTTTCACCACCAAGACAGAAACCGGAACCGGGCTCGGCATGTGGGTTGTGGCGCAACTCATCGAGCGCCACCATGGCCACGTATGGCTTTGGAGCACACGGAGGCCCGAGCAAAGCGGCACGGCGATCTCAGTGTTTCTTCCTTACGAGCGGGCTCTGGGGATTGAGGAGCGCAATGACGAGGGCACTGCACCCTATGGCGAACCAATCTTCCGCGCCGAGGGCGTCAGTTTCTTTACCACAAACTCCTGAAACAGATTCTGCACCCCGCCTTCGATGATCTCTATCCCGGCATTCTCGAATGTGAGGCCTACGCCAGCGCGGTCACTACTGGGGTAATAGAGATTTGAGATTGCGCCTGCCGCAACGGCTCCAAGAACTCCCGAATAGCTGAACTGCCAGTGCATGTTGTCGCCTTTGCAGATCACCGAAGTGGCAATGGCGTACCGTGCGCGCTGCCACACGGTACCGGTTCCCTTGTAGAAGTAACGCGGGTCCTGCTTGAAGAGGGAGGGCAGGATAGCGCCGCCCAGTTCAGTGCTGACCACAGTGTCCGCATAGTTCGCGCCGAACCGCTTTGCGTATCCCTGCGCACCTTGGCCGTATCCGGCCAAGGTGTTGTTGGCCTGCTCGACGCCGGCGAAGGCTCCGTTCAGAATCAAGGTGACGGGATCGATCTCTGATTTCCACGCCAAAGAGTACTTCTGCCGCGCGGTGAGAGGAGCGGGATCTTTGTCATAGTTCACATAGAAGTTTGGCACCACGCCCAGGACACGTTGCTTTTCTTCAATGTGGATCTGCTCCTCAGCAATCTCCTCTTGCTGTGCGGCAGACACATGCACTTCAGTTGTGGCTGTAGCCATCGAGAGCGCGATCGCGGGCGCATCAAAGGTTTGGCCGGGCTGGAGCACGCCGGAAAGCTTCTGGGTCAAAAATCCGTCCGACGAAGCGGTGAGGGTGAAAGAGCCTGCCGGCACATTGATGAAAGTGAATTCGCCTTCGCCGTTTGTTACCTGGATACGCGGCGGCTGTGCATCTGCGGCTACCAGCGCCACGCGCACGCCTTCGTAGACTTCGCCATCTTTGCCTGTGACCACGCCCTGGATGATGCCCGTTGAGGTCAGGCTGAAGTCCGGGTCTGCGGACTTGTCGGCAATAGTTTGTGCCGAGACTGCGCACGACAAAAGCAGCAAAAGAGACGCGAGCCCTCGCCATCGCAGGTAGGTCCACGACTGCCAGCGCCGACCGCTGTCCAAATTTTCAGCATCGATGGTCAGGTGCGTCCCTCGGTCCTACGGGGATAAGGATCCGGCGCGCACGATCCTTTTTTTGAGTTAGACGAAAGCCCGTGCGAGGAAGTTGAGCGCAGGCGAAACACCTGCGCTCAAATCGGTTAATTTATTTCACCTATATAGACACCGAACGGGGCCAGTTCGATCTGATTGAGCGAGACGGGGTCTTTGCCACCGGGAGATTTCAAGAGTGTTTTGAGATGTCCAGCATTGAGCCCCGAACCGCTGGACATGAGGTTCACTGTCTGTGGTTCAGCGGTAAAGTTTGTGCTCACCACGACTTGCGGCATTCCCTGCGCCTGGCGCAGCCAGCTCAGCACTTTCGTGTTCTCTGTGTCAAGCAGGATGTTGGCCCCTTGCGTGAAAGCGGGCACAGTCTTCTTCAAGCGGATTAGGCTGCGATACCAGTTGAACAACGAGTCGGGATCTCTCTGCTCGTCGGCGACGTTGACCGTTGCAGCGCTGGCCGGGATGGGGAGCCATGGGGTACCAGTAGTAAAACCGGCGTTGGGTTTCGCGCTCCATTGCATCGGTGTGCGCTCGCCATCGCGGCCTTTTTCCTTGGGCCAGCCGGTAATGCCAATGGGGTCTTTCACGTCTTCTTTGCGCTTGGGCGGCGTAGTGACCATGCCGATCTCATCGCCGTAGTAGAAGAGCGACGTGCCGCGGCTGGCGAAAAGAACCGTAGAGAGAACGCGCTCAATCTCTGTGTTGTGCACGCCGTCGCCGTAGCGCGCGTCCAGCCGCGGATTGTCGTGGTTGTCGAAGACCAGCAGCGGCGTGTTGCCGTTGATCTTCGTCTCGGCGTCGAGAAGCTTCGAGCGGAATGCGGCTACGTCGAGCTTGTTGATGAAGCCCACCTGCGTATCCATGGGCAGCTCGAACTCGGGTTTCTCTTCGGTGCCGTACATCTTGGCCAGCTCGCCCACGTTGGGCAGGTAGGTCTCGCCGATGAGCACGCGAGTACCGGGAAAGCTGTTTGAGTCGAACTTGTCCGCCTCTGCGCGCATCTCTGCGATCACGTGATGCACACCGGGCTGGTTATTGGTTCTCGAATCGTCGAGCTGCGGGTCGCCGTAGGCGTTGATCTCGGGGTTGCCGTTCTTGTCTTTCACCACGCCCTCATCGCGGAGCTGCGGATCCTCATACAGCGTGGTGATGGCATCGAAGCGGAAGCCGCCGACGCCGTGCTGCAGCCAGAAGGCGACAATGTCCTTGAAGGCCTGGTGCACCTTGGGGTTGTACCAGTTCAGGTCAGGCTGCTGGATATAAAACTTATGGTAGTAGTACTGCCGCGTCTTGGGATCCCACTGCCAGGCCGAGTGGCCGAAGTAGGATTGCCAGTTGTTCGGCGGCTGGCCCGGGCTGGTCGCGGTCTCGCCTTTGCCATCGCGCCAAACATACCAGTCGCGATAAGGATTGTCGCGAGACGAACGCGATTCGAGGAACCACTTATGCTGGTCGGAGGTGTGGTTCATCACCATATCCATGATGACGCGAATGTGGCGCTTGGCCGCCTCGTTCACCAGACGGTCGAAGTCGGCGAGAGTGCCGTACTGCGGATCGATGGCGCGATAGTCGGAGATGTCATAGCCGAAGTCCACCTGCGGCGAAGGATAAACAGGCGTGAGCCAGATGGCGTCCACGCCAAGTTCCTTCAGATAATCGAGGTGTTGCGTAATGCCGTTCAGATCACCGATACCGTCGCCGTTGGTGTCTTGAAAGCTGCGCGGATAGATCTCGTAGATCACCGCGTTCTTCCACCAGTTTTGCTCGTTCTGTGCGCTTGCGTTGCCAGTGGATACGGTTTGCTGCGCTCCTGCGGTCAGAGTCGCACAGAGCAGCACAAGCGCCGCCGGGCAGCGCACAATCCCCTTCGCACTTCGATTTCCCAGAAACATCCGGTATTTGTCTCCCGTGTTCTTCTTGCGTACCACTGCCCCTTCAGCAACGATCCGCTCGGGCGACGCGATTCGGTCGGGTTCGGCCGTTTCGATCCCTTCTCTCATGCTAACGCACTAAACGCGGCCTGGCGTGACAGCGCTCCAGGGCCTCCGAATCCTGGCGCGCAGAGCCGGTATGTGCTTTGCCGTTGACCGCTCTACGATGGTGCTGTTTACTTGAAGGCTTGCTGAAGGAGGACAGGCATGACAATCCATTTCCGGGGAAGGATTGCCGTCGTGACGGGCGGTGCGATGGGCATCGGTGCGGCCACCGCCGCGACATTCGGCGAGCTGGGAGCGCGCGTCGCGGTGCTCGATCGCGACCGTGAAAAAGGCACGGAAACGGTGAATGATCTCAAAGGCCGCGGTTATGCAGCATCGTTTCACGCCTGCGATGTAGAAGACATCGAGAGCGTGCGTGCAGCGGTCGACGATGCCGTCCGCCAGCATGGCGGGCTTCACGTTGTGGCGCACTGCGCGGGTATACAGCGCTATGGAGATGCGGTAGCAACCAGTCTGGAGGTGTGGCGCGAGACGCTGGCGGTGAACCTGGATGGCTGCTTTCATGTAACGCGCTGCGCGCTGCCGCATCTTGTCGCAGCGGGCGGAGGGGCGATTGTGATTGTCGGCTCTGTGCAGACGGTCGTTGCCATCGCGAACTCCGCTGCGTATGTAACGGCGAAACATGCCGTGGCCGGGCTTACGCGCTCCATCGCCCTCGATTTCGCGAAAAAGAACATTCGCGCGAATTGCGTGATGCCGGGTGCGATTGATACGCCGCTGCTGCGCGGAGCCGCGAACCTGTCACCTGATCCGGAGGCTGTGTTGCGCGCGTGCGCGCAGGCGCATCCGGTAGGAAGAATCGGCAGGCCGGAAGAAGTGGCCCGCGCGATCGCTTTCCTGGCCAGCGACTGGGCCTCGTTCATCACCGGAGCCACGCTGGCCGTGGATGGCGGCATGCTGGTGCCTGCTGGAGGTATGGCGTTTCAGGAGGGCGGCACAGGATCGGTGGGCAACCGCTGAGTTATAGCAGTTCCCGAATTTGTGTATACCGAAGGAAGATGTTTATGTGGCCTTTTCCTCAAGAAAAGGCCACCTTGCACGGCGCTCAAAAAGTCCACGTTAATTCGGGAACTGCTCTAATACAAAGCTTATTCACCAAACTGGAGTGCAATACCGCCCATGATGGTGCGCGATGGCATGTTCACGCCGCTGATCTCCTGGTAGCCGGTGTTGCTGAGATTGCTGAGGCGCAGATAGGGGCGTATCTTGCCCGCGTCATGCGTTGCCGTCGCACTCCACACCGGGTAGACCGTCTGCTGGTAGCGCTGCGCAAGCTGGACCGCGTTGATGATGGCGAAATTGTGAGGCAGCGTTGCGGTCCATGTGGCGTGAATGTTCTCGACGGGATAATTGAAGACATACTCTGATTCGAGGCCATGCAATGCGCTCTGTGCGCCGTGCAGGCCGGTCCAGGCGATGCGGATGGTCTGCGACTTTGCGGGAATCCAGGTGAACGTGGATTCAACGCCTGCAAAGTGGAGGCCATTGAGATTGTCGGCGCACCAGACGTTCGCTGCCTGCACGCCGTTGATCTCGCAGGATGCGGGAAGATAGGCGTTCGGCACGGTCGCGGATTTTACGTAATCGATAGTGTCGTGCTGCTGTGAATAGAAGCCGGTGACGGAAAGCGTCACACGGCTTGAGGGCGCCCAGTCCGCGCCGCCGTCGCCGGACCAGGCAGACTCGGGCTTGAGATGCGGATTGCCGAGCGTAGTGGGATCGGCGTAGTAGAGGTCGGTGTACGTAGGAATGCGGAAGCCGTAGCCGCCGCTGGCGCGCAGCTTGAGCTGATGGGTGAGCCTGAGACTTCCGGCCAGTTCCGGCGAAAACACGGCTTGCGCGCCGCCCGAAAAGATCTCTTCACGGGCACCGGCAGAGAAATTCCAACGCCGATTTGGCGGATTCCAGTCGAAGTCCACGTATCCCGCACCGCGATTGCGCGCGTGGATGCCGAGCGCGAAAGAGCGGACGCCGCCGGAAAAGTTGTAACTCTGAATGCTGTCGCCGTCGGCCTCAAGCCCCATGAGCAAGAGCGAGTTTGCCGGCAGATTCAGAGTGTGCCGCAACGAGGCCTGCCACGAGCCATCTATATGGTTGTTCTCGTAGAGTGCGGGATCGTCGCGGAAAAGCACAAAATCGTCGGTGTGGCGGCGATAGCCGAAAGCTGCGACGGTGTGGCTGCCCAGTTCCTGGCGGGCCGCGGCGAACCATCCTTTCGTGCGCTCCCACGAGGGGTAGTCGCCATAAAACTGGTTGGCGCCGAAGGCGCGGTCGCTCGCCGCGAAGAGCAGATCGGTGACACCGAAGCGCGAGGCGCTCCAGCTTTCACCCGAAGCGTCCTCATTGCGGTAGTCGCGGTCGGCCATAAAGCCGGTGGAGAAGTTGCGTTCGGCCGTGGCGCGGCCGCTCCACTTTCCACGCGTGGCCGCGGCCAGCAATGTTTCTTCATTCGATTCGAAGCTGCCTTCGCCGGCGCGGAGAAAAACCGAATCGTGATCGGGCGCAGCGGTAAGGAAATCAACCACGCCGCTCAGAGCGTCTACTCCGTGCAGCGTGGAACCTGCGCCCTCGAGCACCTGGATCGAATGCATCGCTTCCAGCGGGACGGGCAGATCGAGGTTGTGGTGCGAGGTTTGCGCGTCGTTGATGCGAAAGCCGTTGAGCAATACGAGGGTCTGCTCAAAGCTGCCACCGCGCAGGACGATGTCGGCTTGGCCGCCGCCCGCTCCGCGCTCTTCGAGGAACGCGGACGAGTCCTGGCGCAGAAAATCCTGAGGCGACTCGGCGGCGAGGGATTTTCCCTGGAGCGGCAGAACTTCCACCGAACGCGGCGACTCAGCCAGCGGCACCGGCGTGGCTGAGCCAAGCACCACCATGGTCTCGGAAGTAGACGGCGGTGCGGGCGCACTCTGAGCAGAGATTCCTCGCACCGCCAATACCAGCAAAGGAAATAACGTGTTTCGGATGGAGATCTGAAAAGTCATAGGCCGGACTGTTGCCATTGTCGCGGCAGAAACAGACTGTTTCAAGGATGATTTTGTATTGCTTTGAATAATTGAATGCTAAACTAATTAAACTTATCATGCGGATCGAAGCTTTTCTTCATGAGAGCCCGATGTTTACGGTGAGCCGGGCGGCGCGGCGTTTCGAGGCATTGGCCGCGCGGGCGCTGGCCGACGACGATCTGAGCTTTCTTGAAGGCCTGACACTA
>JASHVE010000507.1 GCA_030039675.1 Acidobacteriaceae bacterium
CCACCTGCGGTTGACCCACTGTTCTCCAAGAAGCGCATGGTCATTCAACAGGAGTTGAAGAAAGATGATGGCTGAAGGCAGGATGAGTCCCGCCAACACCTGCACGCTTACGATGACCAGCTGCAGAGGCATGCGGGGAATCAGCACGATTCCCGCCGCTGCCGCGATGGAAAGGGTGTATACAGCATAGAATGCGGGCGCTTCCCAGAGCTTCTTGTGCAGCGAATGGGGCCAGCCCATCACTTCCCCGTACGCCCAGGAGCTCGCCAGAGAGATCGCCGTTGTGCCGAGCACAGCTGCATTCACCATCAGCAACAGGATGCCTTTGCGCATGAGTTGACCGCCGAAGGGTGCAAGAGCATTCGCCAGTTGCGCGGGGTCTTCAAACGAGACGTTGTGTCTCCGCCCATATGCCCCGACGAGCATCATCGCCCCGGCTACAATAATGGTGAAGACGGCCCCGATGAACGTGTCCAGCCGCGCCCATCTCAGATCGGCAAATCGCAATCGCTTCTCTGCTACACAGCTTTGCTGAAAAAAGAGCTGCCAGGGCGCAATCGTCGTCCCCACAATCGCAATAACAAGAAAGATGAGATCGCTGGTGACCGGGCCTGGTGGAAGATGAGGTACGACCGTATTTCGTGCCACGTCAGTGAGCGACGGATGCGTGCGAGCTGCCAGCACAAACCACAGCACATCGATCAGGCATAGGACAATTACGGTTCTTTCCCAACGGAGGTAGCTTCCCGTGACAACGAGTGTCGCAAGGCCGGCAGCGGCGAGCGGCACAGCTATTCGAGGAGAAGTACCGAGATGGCTCAGGGCCAGCGAAATTGCCGCAAACTCGGTAATGAGGGTGAGGAAGTCGACGAAGAGAAGATCGAAGAGCGAGAAGCGTCCCCACCACTTTCCAAAACGGCCGTAGATCATCGCCGCGTGGCCTTTGCCCGTGGCAACACCCAATCGTGCAACCATCTCCTGCACGAAATAGGTAATCGGCAACAAAAGCAGTAGGAGCCAGAGCAGATTGTTGCCGTACTGTGCTCCAGCTTGAACGTATGTAGACACCGCCCCTGCGTCGTTGTCCGCCTCCATCACGATCAGACCGGGGCCAACCACCATGAGAAAGGTCAGTAACTGATGCTGCCACCTGTGCTTGACTACAATCGGCCGCCGCTCTTTCGGAGCCTTTTCCAGAACGGTCATGGCCGCACCTCTGGCGTGCTATTCGTTATGCGGCGCAGGCCCACGAGTCCGCCTCCAGTGAAGCGGCTTCTGATGCCTCATGCAATTGTGCGGGTGCCGTTTGAATCCAAACAGCCGTCAAGGGTGCGTTAACGCCGGTATGGGTAGGAACCCACACGCAACGAAGCGTCCAATTCTGCTTCTGAGTCATAATTCCTCCTCACCGCACACGCAAACGGAGCACTGCGATGACTCAGGTCATCGAGCGCTGCGGATTAGAAATTGTTGGAAGGCGGGAGGCCTAAGCTTCCCACTCGCCGGCTTCTGTCAGATCAGCCCTGCGCATGCGAGTGAGAGACCGGAGATTCAGTCGCGGACCGGCAACACGCAGGAAGGATTTGCCCCCGAGCTACTCGGAGGCTCCTGTTTACTCGAATCGTCCATTCAATCCTTCTCGTGTCGGGCACTTGCCCCACTTGTTTGTACAAAAGAAAAACGCCCCACGTCTATAAGGAAGTTCCGTTCATTCAATTCGGATAAACCTGATAATCATTCCGTAAGGATCGAGTTCTACGAATGTGTGTAATACTGGGGCAAAGGCATTGGGTGAGCAAATAAGTGGACCATGAATTGGCTCAACTATCATCACCTTTTCTATTTCTGGACAGTTGCGCGGGAAGGCAGCATCGTCAAGGCAAGTACAACACTGCGCCTTTCCCCGCCGACGATCAGCGAACAGATCAGCGCACTTCAGCAATCTCTGGGCGCCAAACTCTTCGAAAAACAAGGCCGCAATCTTGTCCTGACGGATGCCGGCCGTGTTGCATTCGAGTATGCCGAGGAGATCTTCACTCGTGGCGAGGAATTGGCCGAGGCCTTAAGCGGAAGAAAAGGCGAGCGGATGGCCCGCTTCACGATCGGGATCGTTGACGTCGTCCCCAAGCTGATTGCCTATAGGCTCATTCTTCCCGCATTGAAACTAGATTCTCCCGTCAGGATCATCTGCCGTGAGAGCAACTCGGACGTGCTTGTCTCGCAACTTGCAATTCGCGATGTTGATCTTGTCATCTCGGACGCACCTCTCAATCCCTCACTCCGTATTCAGGCCTTTAGCCACCTACTTGGACAGTCCGGGCTCAGTTTCTTTGCTCATCCACGGCTTGCCAGGCAAATCAAGGAACGGTTTCCGAAATGCCTCGATGGGATACCCTTCCTGATGCCGGCGGATAATACTGATCTGAGGAGGTCTCTCGAGCACTGGTTTGAAGTGCGCGCTGTGCGTCCAGTTATTGTGGGAGAATTTGAAGACAGTGCGCTTGCTGCGGTGTTCAGCGAGGCGGCAGTAGGAGCATTCGCTTCACCCACTTCAACCGAAACCCAGGTCAAGCGGCAATATGGCCTATCCGTCCTGGGAAGAGCTCGTGACATTACCGCGAGTTACTACGCCATCTCGCTTGACCGGCGTCTCAAGCATCCAGCTGTAGTCGCGATCTCGGAATTCGCCCACCGGTCAGTCTTTTCGTAGATTCATCGGTTCCTAAGGGTTGGCGCAACAACGATAGTGAAGTAGTACGGTTGGTCAATATCGTTGAGCAACCCCGGCTGCTCGGTTTCCATTCCAGCCGCTTCCGAGTCCTCTGGCCGGGCGCGCCGGAACACCAGCGTCTAGCGATCCATGCGACTTGAACCTTAGTTGTTGGCTTCAGAGCAAATCGCTCATCCAGGATGGCTTTCGCAGCGAATGCAGCAAAGGTGTCGGCAAACGGGCTAGGCTTCACGTGAACTGCGCCGCCTGTCGTTACGAAATCAGTTCCGATGCCAGGTTCCGCGATGCTGTCACCTTCTTCTGGGAGACGATTGCCACATCGCGCACCTATGCGACTGGAGGATCGGGAAACACCGAAAGCTGGCTCACGAATGCCAATCGTCCTGGTCTTGAGATGCAGGCCAGTTCGCATCATCGAGAGTGCTGCTGCACGTATAACATGACGAAGCTTACACGGCATCTCTATGGCTGGACGGGCGACCTTCGCTACATCGAGTACGACGAGCGCAACCTATTCAATCATCGGATTGGAACAATCGAGCCGGAGACCGGGCATAGCGCATACTTTCTTTCCATGTCCCGGGGGCATAGAAAACGACCTGCACAGAGGATCAGACGTTCCTGCTGCACCGGCACCGCGCTGGAAGAATTTTCGAAGCTGAACGACACGATCTATTACCACGACGCAAACGATGTCTATGTAAATCTCTTTGTCTCCTCGCGACTCCACTGGAAAGCGCGTGAAATTCGTCTGAGGCAAACAACAGATTTTCCCAGGAGCCCGCGCACGATCTTCGTGAGTGAGTCCGCACCATCCGATTCGTGGACTCTGTATTGTCGAGTGCCTGCATGGACCACGAACGAAACTTCGGTCCGCATTAACGCCGCTCCGATACCAGCAGCAGGCTCGCTTGGAAGCTATCTTGCACTCCGGCGCATGTAGAGGCCTTTGCAAAGCTGTTAAGCGTGGCGACCGCACCGCTGGCGCCGATAACCGGACGGTATACCGCAGCGGCTGCATAGTCCAATCCAGTTGCCCTTACGGCCGGGAGAGCATGTGTTTGGCCCTGGCCCCGAGTTTTGTCGTTCGACCAGCGCGGCAAGAAGAAGGTTACACGCGTCAATGCGGACCCAAAAGCAGATACCGGCGATTCCCACGCTCCCGTCGCGTTT
Organism: Acidobacteriaceae bacterium; assembly: GCA_030039675.1. GTDB lineage: Bacteria > Acidobacteriota > Terriglobia > Terriglobales > Acidobacteriaceae > Telmatobacter. Next base: position 3,905 of record JASHVE010000507.1, read on the forward strand.
TAGTATAGATTTTCGGAATCGATTGCCTGAACGGACAGCCTTCGATCTGGGCAGTTACGGCTATGTTGAGCCGCTCGAGTTATCCAATCCGAACAAGATGAACCTGACGGCCTACGCAGTCGGAACGGAGAGCGATCTTTACGTCACCGTCATCAACAAGACGCATGCAGGAAGTCATGATGCCGCAGATGCGCAGGTCACAATTCAGGCCTCTGGATTCACCGCAGGCCGCGCGGTCGGCATCGTCTTGACGGACGGCGAGCCTGGGAATGCCTCGCTGATGAAGGCAACATTGGGCGGAGCCTTGATCACGAACAGCGCACCATGGACGGGCAAATGGACGCCGCTCGGCCCCGTTCGCAACGGTAGAATTACGCTCACTGTACAAAGCACCACCGCAGTAATCGTCAAAATCGAAAACGCGAAAACGGAGTGAGACTCGGTCTCTAGTTGAACCAAAACCGCTCGCGCGGTTTCTATTTTCGAGGCACTTTGATTCTGGACTATCCGAAGTTCCGAACCAGTGAAGAGTCGGTTTAGCGCAGCTATTGAAGGGCTGCAAAAATCCATGTTATCTAAGTCATTAGTCTTTGGCCTGTTTTTGTCGTGATAGCTCGCAATCCTCGGCCACCTTGTCGTGCGCAAATCAAAGGGTGATTGTACTGTTTGGCTCAATCGAGAACGTGCGTTTGCGGCCCGAGGCCATTTCGAGCGTGGCGTTTGTTCGCGTGGATTCGATGCCCACTGCGTTTTGCAGCATGCCGTCCCGCGTGGTCAGCAATCGAACCGTGCTCTTGGTCCGGCATAGCTCTCGTTCGTTGAGTACGAGCGTGGCAGAGTCGGAGCCGTATTTCACCGCTGCGGTTGATGTGGACGAGATGCGGAGACGGAAGCTGGCACTGCCGGCAGCCAGCGCGGGACGCACATTCCATTCCAGCTTGTCGTCGATCATCCGGACCCCCGCGAGCCGCCATGTGAAGTCGAGGAAGACGAGAGCGGCGGGTGAGTAGCCTGCGGGATCTTCCAGCGTGAAGGCGCCGGTCAGCGGGTCCATCTGTTGCCGGAAGTCCGAGGCGCGAAGGAGAGCGGCGACCCATTGCTGCATGAGATGCGCGAGATCCGCCGGCTTGCCGTAGTGCTCCATCCATCGCGGCGCGCGCAACGCAGTGAGAGCTTGTGCCGCTCCGCCCCATGAATTTCGTGGGATGGGGCGCACGAAACTTGGATCGTCGAGCGCGATGGAAGGGAAGGGATACGGCGCCCAGAAGGCTTTGGGATTGTGGATCTGCCGGCGATAGATGGTTTCGAAAAGTTTTTGATCAACGACATGTTCGCCCAGTACGCGCGTGATGACATCGCCGCGAATACGGACAAAATGATCCTGAGCGTCAAGATCATAAAAGGCTGCGTCGTAGAGACGGTTGAGAATCGCGGAGCGGATGGCGGCTGCATCTTCCAACCAGCGGTCTGCGTCATTTGTCTTTCCGAGTATGCGGGCCATCGCAGCCAGCGCAACCCGGCCGCCGTAGACGGTCGCAGACAGATCAGGACAGAGGCGCGGAAGGGAAGGGATTGGCGGACACTTGCGCGCATCGGCATCGGGGCACCGGTTGGGAATACCTGCCCAGCGCGGGCTGTTGTCGTGGCCGGTGTCATAGGTACAGAAGCCTTCGCAGAGGCCGGTACGCCGGGTATCCCGATAACGGCGCAACCATGCATCCCATTGGCTGCCGCTTCGATACGCTTTCTCGATCAACTCGTTGTCTTGCATCCGCTGCGCGAGCTCCCAGGCGGTCGCGACGATGGGAACCACCATCTGGATCTGGCCAAAGCCCGATCCCGTTTGCTTCACGCTGCAGGGAAGTTGACCGTCTTCCTGCTGCAGATCAAAAAAAATAACGTGGTTGTTGCGGGCGATATCGGGCCGGATGAGCGAATAGACGAGCCCTTCCTGCGGGCCGCACTCCAGCCAGATTCCGCGATAGACGCTGCCTTCAATCAAAACGGGCTTTTCGAAGCCATACATCTTTTGCACGTTGGAGGCGAGCAGATCGAGCGCCTGGTTGTAGAGAGTCTGATAGGCGGAGTCGATTGTTGTAAAGGAGATAGAGGCGTCGCCAGGAGGATCTGCTTCAGGCCGCTCTGCCACACCGGACTTCTGCGCGAAGAACCGTGGATGGGCTGCGCTGCCTAGCAGCGATGCCGCGGCAATGCG
>JASHVE010000508.1 GCA_030039675.1 Acidobacteriaceae bacterium
GCGCTGTCGATCGGCTCAGAGCGCATCGGCCACGCACTTTCGGCCATCGAGGACCCCGATCTGCTTCGAGAGCTGAAGGTGCGGAGCACGCCGGTGGAGCTGAATCCTACATCGAACGTCAGGACTGGCGTTTGCCCATCGTTTGCCGCGCACCCGCTGCGACGTTACTTCGATCTGGGCCTGCTGGCTACGCTCAACTCCGACGATCCTGCGTTTTTTGGCTCCGACCTGGCCGGCGAGTATCTGCTGGCGCACATCGAGCAGGGTTTCAGCCGCGAAGAGCTGCGCCGGCTTGCCGGCAACTCCATTCGCGCCAGTTTTCTTCCTGAACCAGAAAAAGCCATATGGCTCGGCCGGATTGAGACTTTTGTGTAAAACTCTATAGCTCGTTTTGCGTACCAGAGGGCGAGGTTCGTAGACCCATTCTGCGGTATCATGAAGGCAGCGGGAGGCTTGTTGCATGTCCGTTGAACCCGAATCTGTTCAACCCGCTGAAGAGACCGCCGCGCTCGAAAAGAGCGAATGGACGACCCTGCGGGTGATCACGTGGTTCTCGGCGGGCATGGCTGTGGCCGCTCTTGGCATCTACATCGGCAGCGAACTCCGCTGCCGCGCAAAGTTCAAAAGGCGGACGCCGTACGATTTTTATTCGCATGCCGGCGAGCAGCAGACCAGCGAATTCGGCATGGGCATCTAACGCCGCCTTATGGGGCTGAAGCCCACATCTTCTTTCCGAATTTGTGCCGGGACCGAAATCTCGGCTTACAAGTGCCAATCGCGGAGCTACTTCAACCGCGAAGACTCCCTGACGATCAGTTCCGGCTCGAGAATCACGGTGCGCGGCCGCACCGAGGGCTTTTCGAGAAGAGTGGCGATCATCTTGGCCGTCCGTTCGCCGATCTCCTTTGATCGCTGGTCGACGCTCGATAAAGGCACGTGCAGCTTGCTGCTGTAGTGGAAGTTGCCGCAGCCCACAATGGCCACATCTTTGGGAATGCGTAATCCAGCTTCGATGGCCCGCACCATGGCGCCCACTGCGACAGTGTCGTTGAAGCAAAAGACGCCGTCTGGCCGCGGCTTGAGGGCGAGCACTTCCTCCATCGCCTTTTTGCCGCGCGTCTCGCCATCCGAGTCGGATGCTTCACCGCACGCCAGAACGTACTTTTCCGGCGCCGGCAGCCCATGCTTGCTGAGCGCATTGCGATACCCCTCGGCTCTGTGGTTCCCTACATTGGTCACCGGCCCGCGAATGTGCGCGATGCGGCCGCATCCCTGCTGGATGAGATGCTCGACGGCCAGTTCGCCGGCGCGCTGGTCGTCGATGCCGATAAAGTGTGAGGGAAAATCGGGAAAACTGCGATCGATGAGCACCAGCGGAACGCCCGCCTCGCCGATTCTGCGCAAGTTCTCGGGATTCTTCTGGCAGGACGCCACCACAAAGCAATCCAGGTGATGCGCCAGCATGTGCTCGATCTCGTCCTGCTCAAGCTGCGGGTCGCTTTCCGACGAGGACACAATAAGGAAGTAGTTCTTTTTGCGCAGCGCGGCCGCCAGGCTTTTCGCGATCTCGGTAAAGAAGGGATGGATCAGGTCCGGCACCACCAGGCCGATCAGCGAACTGCGGCCCGTGACCAGGCTGCGCGCCATCAGGTTCGGACGGTAGTTCAACTGCTTCACCCTATCCAGAATCTTCGCCTTGGTTTCCTTCGCGATATCCGGGCGGTCGCGGAGGGCCCGCGACACGGTAACCACAGACACGCCGAGTTCATCTGCTATGTCTTTGAGCCGTGTGACCATAACGCCAGATTATACAAACTTCGACAGTGCCGGAACGGGAAGAGGTCAAAGTACGGATATCTGGTACCCGGTACCGCAAAGATACCGGGTATCAGGCGTTTCTCTTGCGCGCAATCATCGGACGAGTGCGGGGGGGCCTCGATCAGAAGGCAACCCTCGCCGAGAATTGCAGGATGCGGTTTGCATTGCCTGTCGCAACCGAAGTTACGACTCCCAAGCTCGAAGGTGTAGTCGTTGTGGCTCCCGGCGTGGTAAGAACCGGGTGGTTCAAGGCATTGAAGGCCTCCACCTTGATATTCAGCTTAAGCTCCTCGTGCAGCGGAAAGTCTCGCGAAACGGCGGTATCGAAGTTCCAGAACCGCTGAGCTTCCAGGTTGTTGCGTCCGTTTGTGCCCAGGGTTCCCGGCGCGGGAGTTTCAAAGGCGCAGGGATTGAACCACTGGGTTTTGGTCCTTGTGTTGACGGCCGGCGCCGTGCATGAGGGGTTGGCGGAGATGGAGCCGCTTTGGTACGGGTTGCCGACCATGTTGGCCCGCTCGTAAGTACTGGCGTTGCCGGTTTCGGCGATGTCTCCGCCGGAGGTGATGTTGAAGTTCTGGCCCGACCGTCCCGTGACGATTCCGTTGATCTGCCAATCGCCGATCACATAATCGGCCACGCGGTTCCCGGTGGTAAATTGTCTGCCGGTGCCAACGGGAAGGTCGTAGACGAAGTTCGCAACGAGCATCTGCGGAATGTTGAAGCTGGCCGGTCCACGGCTGCCTTTGGGATTATAGGGATCTTCAGGTACGCCGCCTTCCACACCGAAGAAGCCGTCCCCACCCTCGTCAAGAGTTTTGCTCCACGTGTAGGAAACCAGATACCCAAGCCCAGAGCCGAAGAAACGCTGGAAGGTTGCCTGAAGAGAGTTGTAGGAACCGCTTGCTCCGGCGTGATCCCAGGACTTTTGCGGCACCGTATAGGGATAGGGCTGGCCACCCACCCCCGCGGCCAAACGCGTGGCGAACGAAGCATAGGTGCAACCGGCTCCGCAGATGGTGCCGGTGTTGTAATAACCGCCTACATCCATGCGGTGCGTTGCCGAGCCCACATAGTTCACTGCCAGAATGCTCCTCAGCCAAAGCGATTTCTCAATGCCGAAGTTGAACTGTTCGGAGTACGGATTCTTCCAGTAGGGGCTAACCATGTAGTTCACATTGGATGAAGTGAACGGGGTCGCGGCCGGCAGGTTGCCGCCGTTTTGCGCGAAGGGATTTTGTGCGGAGGTATAAGGAGTGCCCGGCGTGTTGGTGTTGTTGATCTGCAGCGTACCGGTATCGGGCCACGACCCTTGATAGTTCTGCGGCATCTGAATCAAAGCTGACCAGTTGTCCCAGAAGATGCCGTAACCGCCGCGGACCGACAGCCCGTTATTCACGCGGTATGCGAATCCAAAGCGCGGGCCGAAGTTCTCCTTGTTGCCGTGCATGATCCTTCCGCCCTGGGCCACAACCACGTGAGCCGGAAGGGTAGCGCTGGGCAGGCAGGGCGCATGGCCGCGCACGCTGCACAGCGGTGGCAGTTGCTGAACAATGTAGTTGCCGTCGGTAAAGTCGAAGTCGCCGGTCTCGATGCTGCCCTGCAGTCCGACGGAGGCTTCGGTGCCATAGGCCGGAATCACACTGCGGTCGTAGCGCAGTCCGTAGTTGACGGTTAGCTTCGGCGTCATCTTCCAACTGTCCTGCACATAGATGCTGCCGATACCGCCGGGCCGTTCCGTGAGAAGCACGTTGCGCTTGTTCTCGCTATTCGGGTAGTCAAGCAGGAAATCGACAAGGCCAAAACCTGCCTGACCGCCGATCTGCGTAGAGGTGAAGGTCGCCGGCGAATCCGGATTGCCTGGGAAGTTGGCCGTCGATCCGCCGCTGAAGGTAACCGTGCCCTGGCGGAGCTCGGCCGTGTAGTTATCTTCGTCCCAGCCGCCGCCCGCCTGAAGCTGGTGATTGCCGATGATTTTGATCACGCTGCCGGACCACTCGTGAATGCTGGCCAGGTTGATCGACGGGCTGTTCACCTCGCCGCCGGAGAAGCCGTTCGTCACTGTCTGCGTCACCAGCACCGCCGCGCCGCCCACAAAGTCGTCGCACATGTCGGTGGAGCAACCGTACGCCTGCCAGAGGTTGTGATTGTTGAACTGGGTCACCGTGTCATCTTCCACATGCGAACGGGCATACTGGACCTGCATGCTGGTGGTCGGACTGAAGATATGGCTCCAGCTCATGCCGTACTGCTGTGCAGGAATCGTGGTGGTGCTGAACAGGGTGGGCAATGTGCTGGGCGAGGTAACGTTCGACTGCGCTCCGGCGTAGCGAAAGAAGATGAAGTCTCTCGTGCCGATATGCTCGTCGATTCTGCCCGTGTAGTTATAGGTGGTTTGACGGGTGGGAGATGTGATCTGAAAGTTGTCTACGGTTGAGGCAATTCCCGGAATGGAGATCGGACCATTGCTGCCAAAGACGGCCTTGATGAGGGCCATCGAGTCCGCGTTGAACTCGGAGACCGGAACCTGGTTGCCCAGATACGCGGGCCGGGCCGGCGTCGCGGCATCGTTCGCCATGGTCGGATCCCACAGCTGGCAGTTTCCCGTGTCCGGAGTCATGTCAGTCGCATTGCAGGAGCCATTCTTGGTGACTCCGGTCGATGCGCTGCTGAAATCGGCATACTTCAGACTCGGCGTGCTGCCAAAGGTGGATTCACCTAACTGCGCCGCAGTGGGGATGAGGATGTTCGTCGATCCCGCTTTTGTGTAGTGCGTGCCTTCAGCGCCCACTTCAATAAAGGTTTTATCCCTGCCGTGGTAGAGGTGCGGAACGATGATGGGGCCGCCCATCTGCCCGCCATACGTATTCAGGTGATACGAAGGCGGCGCGGCAAAGAACGGATTGGCGTCGAAGCTGTTCGCCCGTACAAACTCCCACGCGCTGCCATGGTAGTTGTTGGTGCCAGCCTTGCTGGAGATGTTTACCACGCCGCCAATCACGCCTCCGTACTGCGGGTCGCTGTGCGAGTTGATCTTGAACTCCTGCACCGTGTCGATGATCGGAGGCACAGCATAGGTGTTGTACCAGCTGTTGTTGTCGTTCATGCCGTCCACCATGTAGAGAGTGGAGCGGTTATACGCGCCGTTGATCGAAGGGAAGGAGTAGTTGGCAGTCTGTACTACGAGCGTGTTGCTGGCGCTCGAGTTCTGGCCGGTGCTGATGGGCGTGACGCCGGGTGTGAGATCAAGCAACTGCGTGAAGTTGCGCCCGTCCAGGGGTAGATCGTTCACAGCCTGCGTGCCGATCACCGTGCCGAGCTGTGCGGTGGAGCTTTCCACCTCGGTATTGATGGCAGCGACCGTGACCGATTGCTGCACGTTGCCGACCTTCAACACCGCATTGAGGGTCACCACCTGGGCCACACCCACATCGAAAGCGGCGATCGTCTCCGATTCGAAGCCAGTGGCGATGAAGGTGAGCGTGTAGCGGGCCGGCGGCACTTCGGTAAAGAAGTAATCGCCGCTGCCGTTGGAGACAGTGTTGCGCTCAACGTTCGTGGCAATATTTCTGAGCAGGACCTTCGCGCCGGCTACCACGGCGCCGTTGGGGTCAGTCACTACCCCATTGACTCCGGCGGAGGAACTCTGCGCTGCGGCGTCCTTGACGGTGCATGTCCAAGCAATCACAAGCGCGAACAAAATTGCCGCCGAAACTCTCTGGAATCTCATTGTGTGCATAAATTCGGCCTCCAATCCTCGTGCATTCCGGCAGCCTTGTTGCCGGCTCTCTGGTCGTTTTTCGCGCCGGCTCCTCGCAAGCGCATGTGGGTATTCCGGCGGAAACTGCGACATTGTTGTGGAGCTCTGCGGACCCCAAAGGAGGGTTGCCAAAGGCAGAACTCTGGTTAACGAATGCGATAACGAAAACGCTTACGTTATCCTTAAGGAAAGCACGCTACAGGTTCTGCAAAACAGTTGTCAAGGATTTTTTCGCGGCGACTTCTAAGGGGCCCTGAAGCCTGACCTTCAGAGAGTGCGGCCGTACATAGCCCAGCTGCGCCAGTTCTACACACGCGATTGATCTTTTCCTGCTACGCTTTTCTTCACGGTGGCAAAGCCTCTGCGGAGGCCGCGATCATGCGCGAGGCGCTCGTAACCGCAGAACGCGGAATCAACCAACCGTCTTAGCGGTGCATCTTAGCCCAAAGTGACATGCGGCCCGCATGCGTCCAATCTCCCGATGAAGCGTCGATCCGAAGCCAATGGCGAGCGGCACTGGCTCCTTGTCGCGGTGCTTTTCCTGTGGCTGCTCTCTGCCATCTGCTGCCGCGCGTCGGCTGAGCAGGCCGACGGAACGCAGAGCCAAATCCCCGGTAGCACATCGATGTCCGAGCAGATTCTGGCTTCCTACGAGGGGCAGACGGTCTCTTCGGTTGAAATTGCAGGTCGTCCGGAGTTGCACTCCTCACAGTTCGCCGCGCTCTTCGCGCAACAGGCCGGTCAGCCGTTTTCGAAAGCAAAAATAGATCAGACTACGGCTGCTCTGAAGGCTGCAGGAAGATTCGAACGGGTCAGGGTGGAGGCGCAGCCGGAATCCACCGGTGTGCGCGTCCTTTTCGTTTTGGAGCCTGCGGTGTATTTCGGTATCTTTCAATTTCCCGGAGCGGAGCAGTTTCCATACGCGCAATTGATCCAGGTGGCGAACTACCCCATTCAAGCCCCCTATGACGCAGGCGACGTTGAACAGGAACAGCAGAGCTTGCTCACTTTCTTCCGGCAGGAAGGATATTTCCAGGCCGAGGTGCACCCGGAGGTGAAGACCGACTCCGCGCATGCACTCGCAAATGTTGTCTTCCACGTAACGCTTGGCCACAGGGCAAAATTCGGTGCGATCGTGTTCGATGGCCCGCCCACGAAAGAGGATCCGCATTTGCAGCGCAAGCTCGGCTCATTGATGGCGCGATTCCGTGGAGCCGCGGTTCGGCCCGGAAAGACGTATCATCACAGCACGCTCCTCAAGGCTGAGCGGTACATGCAAGCACTGCTTGAGAAACAGGGCTATCTGGGCGCCCGGGTCGAGCTTGCCGGAGCCGAGTACCACGCCAGCGATAACCGTGCCGATATTCATTTCAGCGTCGATCCTGGTTTGATAACCCGCGCTCAAATTACGGGCGCCCATCTTTGGAGCTGGACGCGAAAATCGCTGCTGCCCATCTACCAGGAAGTCGGCGTGGATCAGGAAGCAGTGCAGGAAGGACAGCAGGCCCTTTTGTCCTACTTTCAAGCCAAGGGCTACTTCGACGTGAAGGTAGAGTCTCAGTTTGCAAAAGCGGCGGACAGCGATACGGTCACTTACCGGATCGAAAAGGAGAAAAAGCATAAAGTGACCGCGGTGACCATAGCGGGCAACGCACACGTGCCGGCCGTGCAACTGACGCCGGCCATCACCGTCGAAAAGAAGCATTGGTTCTCTGCAGGGAAGTTCAGCGATGAGCTGGTGCGGTCGAGCGCGGACAAGCTGAAGGCGGCGTATCAGTCGGAGGGGTACAGCAGCGTGCAGGTAATGCCGAAAGTTACACGCGATGGCGACAACGTCCAGGTTGCTTTTCGTGTGGCAGAAGGACCGCAGGATATTGTGAATTCGCTCACCATTCGCGGCGCTAACACTTTCTCGCAATCGCAATTTGCGCCGCATGGTTTGAAGCTTGCTGCTGGCCAGCCCTATTCGCAAGCCCATGTTCGGGCCGATCGAGCAAGCATTGTCGCGCATTATCTGCAGGCCGGTTATCTGAACGCGAGTTTTCGCGAGACGGCCTCGCAGGTTTCCAGGCAACAGCCGCACCAGATCGACGTGGTGTACCGCATCTACGAAGGCCCGAGAGTGGGCACCGGAGACGTATTGACCCTCGGGCGCCTGCACACGCAGCAACGGCTCATTGACGAAGATGTTGCCTCAATCAAACCCGGCCGGCCGCTCACCGAGACGGAGCTGCTGACCGCAGGAAGCAGGCTCTACGACCACACCGGTGTCTTCGACTGGGCGGAGGTGGACCCCAAGCGCGAAATCACGACGCAAAGCAGAGAAGATGTGCTGGTGAAAGTGCATGAGGCCAAGCGCAACGACTTCACGTATGGATTAGGCTTTGAGGTCATTGCTCGCGGGGGAAGCATTCCCAGCGGAACCGTAGCGCTGCCGGGTTTGCCACCGATCGGGCTGCCTTCGAGTTTCACGGCGAGCCAGAGCACCTTCTACGGGCCGCGCGGCAC
>JASHVE010000509.1 GCA_030039675.1 Acidobacteriaceae bacterium
GACCGACCTCGTCCCCGAATTGAAGCTCATTATCGGAGACCAGGCGCCGGTCCCGGAGCTTGAGCCTCAGCAAGCGCAAACCCGTTTCCAGCTCGTTTTCCGGCGCTTCATTGGCGTATTCGCCCGGCCGGAACATCCGCTAGCGCTGTTTCTCGACGATTTGCAGTGGCTCGACGCTGCGACCCTCGACCTGCTGGTGGATCTGCTGATCCGGTCGGATTTGCGACATCTGATGTTAATCGGCGCTTACCGCGACAATGAAGTTGATGCCGGTCATCCATTGACGCGCAAGCTCGAAGCGATCCGCGAAGCCGGAGTGCGGGTGCAGGAAGTTCGCCTGGCGCCCCTCGCCCGTGACGACCTTGGACAGCTGATCGCCGATGCGCTTCGCCACGATCCGGCCGACTCTGCGCCGCTGGTGCAACTAGTCCATGAGAAGACCGCCGGCAATCCCTTCTTCGTGATTCAGTTTCTTTACTCGCTCGCGGAAGAGGGATTGCTCCGATTCGATCAGGACGCGGCGGGCTGGTCCTGGGATCTCGGTCGCATTCACGACAAGGGTTATACCGACAATGTCGTAGACCTCATGCTGGGCAAGGTGACCCGCTTGCCGGCCGAAACGCTTCGCGCATTGCAGCAGTTCGCATGTTTCGGCAACGTTAGCGCGACCCCGATGCTTTCGGCCGTTCTGGAGACTCCCGAGGAGCATGTGCATGCGGTTCTGTGGCCGGCGGTTCGTCAGGGACTGATCGAGCGCCTGGAAGGGTCTTACAAATTTATTCACGACCGGGTGCAGGAGGCCGCCTATTCACTAATCCCGGAGGGATTGCGCGCTGAGGTCCATCTCCGGATAGGAAGGCTGCTGGTGACGGAAACGCCCGCCGACAAACGGGAGGAGGCGATCTTCGAGATCCTCAATCAGCTCAACCGCGGCGCCCCGCTGATCACCGAACCAGAGGAACGGGACCAACTCGCAGAGTTCAACCTGCTCGGTGGCAAGCGCGCCAAGGCGTCCACTGCCTATGCTTCGGCGCTCACCTATCTCATCGCCGGTGGGGAGCTATTGAACGACGATTGTTGGGGGCGCAGACATGAGCTGATTTTTGCGCTGGAGCTAACCCGGGCCGAATGCGAATTTTTGACCGGCCAGTTGTCGGTCGCAGAGGAGCGATTGGCTGCGCTGTCCAATCGCGCAACGACAATAGTCGAATTAGCAATCGTCGCGTGCTTGCGCATGGATGTCTCCACGACCCTCAATCTTAGTGGCCGCGCGGTTGCTTTTTGTCTCGATTACCTCAGACATGTCGGTATCGAGTGGTCCCCCCACCCGACAGAGGAGGAGATGCGGTGCGAATACGAGCGCATCTGGTCACTGCTCGGGAACCGCACAATTGAGGATCTCATCGATTTGCCTCTGATGGAGGACATTGCCTCCCTCGCTACAATCGACGTTCTGATTAAGGTTTTGCCGCCGGCTAAGCAGACCGACGAGAACCTGGCTTCCCTGACGATCTGCAAGGCGGTCAGTCTTAGCATCGAGCACGGCAACTGCGATGCTTCCTGTGTCGCCTACGAATGGCTCGCCAGGATTGCCGGACCGCATTTCGGTGACTACAAGGCTGGATTTCGATTTGGCCATGTCGGCTTTGAGCTCGTCGAACGACGCGGACTAAAACGCTATCAGGCGAGCACCCATCATTGCTTCGCGATTTTCGTCGGACGCTGGACGAAACACGTGCGGGCTTGCGTTGATCTGCTGCGCCGTACTTTCGAACTGGCCAACCGAATCGGAGACCTCACATATGCTGCCTACGTGTGCCACAACCTCAACTCGGACCTCCTCTTCGCGGGCGAACCGCTTCCTCAAGTGCAAGCTGAAGCCAAACATGGCCTTGCGTTTGCCGAGAAAATGCACTTCGGCCTGGTGATTGACATCATCACAACGCAACTTGCGCTTGTTCGGACGCTCCGCGGCTTCACGCCGAAATTCGGGTGTTTCGACGACGCGCAGTTCAATGAGAGTCACATCGAATGCGATTTGTCGAGCGGTCAGCGTTTGGCGACCATTGCGTGTCGTTACTGGATACGGAAATTGCAGGCGCGCTATATCGCGGGTGACTATGCGACGGCTATGGAAGCCGCATCGAAAGCACAGCCGCTGCTCTGGACCGTATCCGCGTTGTTTGAGGAAGCCGAATATCACTTTTACGGTGCGCTGGCCCAAGCCGCCTGTTGCGATTCAGCACCGGCCGGCGAGCGGTTGCAGCACCTGAACGCTCTTGCTGCGCATCACAAGCAGCTACAGGTCTGGGCGGAGAACTGCCCGGAGAACTTCGAAAACCGCGCCGCACTGGTCGGCGCCGAGATCGCCCGCATCGAAGGCCGCGTGCTTGATGCCGAACAGCTGTACGAGCAGGCCATCCACTCGGCCCAGGCAAACGGCTTTGTTCACAATGAGGCGCTTACCGACGAGCTCGCCGCGCGGTTCTACGCGGCGCGTGGATTCGAGGACATCGCGCATCTGTACTTGAGGAAGGCTCGTTACGGCTACCTGCGTTGGGGAGCCGACGGAAAGGTGCGACAACTCGAGGAGATGTACCCTCACCTTAGGGTGGAAGAGCTCGCTCCCGGCCCGACGAGCACGATCGCGACGCCGGTCGAACACCTCGACCTCGCAACCGTGATCAAGGTGTCGCAGGCGGTTTCGAGTGAGATTGTCCTGGAAAAGCTGATCCATACGCTCATGCGCACGGCGATTGAGCAGGCCGGTGCTGAACGAGGTCTCCTGATTCTTCCACGAGGGGATGAGCTGCAAATACAGGCAGAAGCGACCACAAGTAGAGAGGATGTAAGCGTCCATCTGCGAAGTGCCGCTGACAGCACAGCCGCTTTGCCTGAGTCCGTCGTTCGCTACGTGATGCGCACTCGCCAGGACGTTATTCTCGAGGATGCATCATCTCCGAATCCCTTTTCGGCCGATCCCTACGTCGTTCAGCGTCGCCCTCGCTCGATTCTCACTTTGCCATTGATCAACCAGGGAAAACTCGTCAGTATTCTCTACCTGGAAAACAACCTTACGCCTCACGTTTTCACTCCTGATCGCATCACCGTGTTGAAGGTGCTTGCCTCCCAAGCAGCAGTCTCGCTCGAGAATACGCGACTTTACCGCGACCTCGAAAACCGTGAAGCGAAGATCCGGCGGCTGGTCGACGCCAACATTCTTGGGATTTTCATGTGGGGTCTCGAAGGTGCAATCGTTGAGGCCAATGAGGCCTTCCTGCACATGCTGAAGTACGATCGTGAAGATGTCGCCTCAGGTCGCGTGCGCTGGAGGGACATGACACCTGCGGAATGGCGCGAGCGTACTGAGCACGCGTTGGCGAAAGTAATGCAGACCGGGACCGTACAGCCCTTTGAGTCAGAGTTGTTCCGGAAAGACGGCATTCGCGTGCCCGTGCTGGTGGCCGGGGCGCTGTTCGAAGAAGGTGGTAACGAGGGCGTTGCCTTCGCCCTTGATTTGAGCGAGCAGAAACGCGCCGAGGAAGCCCTGCGGCGCAGCAAAAACTACCTCGCCGAAGCGCAGAGGCTGACCCACACGGGCAGTTGGGCCATCGATGGCACGACCCACGAGGCTCAGTACTGGTCCGAGGAAATGTTCCGAATTTTCGGGTTTGATCCGCGACAGGGCCTTCCGAGGCGGGACCAATGGCTGCAGCGAGTGCACCTGGAAGATCGCGACAAGGTCAGGCGGCAGGCCAGCGATCGCATGTTCCTCCAAAAGGTAGATGCCGAACTCGAGTACAGAATCATGCTGCCTGATGGAACGGTCAAGCATGTTCTTGACCTGGCCCATCCCGTAGTGAGTCCCGACGGAGAGCTCGTTCAAGTAGTCGGCACCATTGTCGATATCACCGAGCGCAAACATGCCGATGAAGCACGAGACAGGCTGCGCCAGCTTGAAGCAGATCTCGCACACATCAACCGCGTGAGCCTCATGGGGGAGATGGCTGCTTCGTTGGCGCACGAAATCAAACAACCGATTTCCGCGGCGACAACCAATGCGCAAATCAGCTTATGGCTGCTTGAGCGAGACCAATTGGAGATTCAGGAACTCCGGGAGGCCATCTCGTCCGTGATGCAATCGGTCAAACGCGCCGCCGACATTATCGACCACATGCGCTCGCTCTCTAAGAAGAGCACTCAGGATCGAGTGCTCGTTGATCTCAACCAAGTCATTCGCGAAATTGAACCTCTACTTGAGTATGAGTCCAGGCCATCTTCCGTAGCGATCAGACTGAATCTTTCGGAGCACATCCCACAGGTCAGTGGTGACCGAGTGCAGTTGCAGCAAGTCGTCATGAACCTCATGCTCAATGCTATTGAAGCCATGAAAGACTCAGGTGGCGAACTCGTCATAACCTCGGAGCAAACCGATAGTGGGCAAGTCCTGATCTCGTTGAGTGACACCGGAGTAGGACTACCAGACAATAAGGAAGATCGCATCTTCGAGGCATTCTTTTCTACTAAACCCCAAGGCACCGGAATGGGCCTCGCAATCAGCCGGTCGATTGTCGAGTCCCATGGCGGCCGGTTGTGGGCGAAGGGGAATCCAGAACGCGGAGCTACGTTTTGCCTTGAACTTCCTCCACACGAATCGGAGGCCGCATGAGCGCGCCCAACCCGGTCACCGTATTTGTTATTGATGATGATGGCGATGTGCGTGCCTCGATCCAGCGCCTGCTGAACACCGTCGGGTTGCGTGGGGAGACATTTGCCAGCGCGCAAGACTTTCTGCGACGGAACATGCCCGAGGGCCCAAGCTGCCTGATTTTGGACATCCGACTTCCTGGAATGAGTGGGCTCGAGGTGCAACGTAAACTGATTGATGCTGGCCTCAGCATTCCCGTCATCTTCATTAGCGCGCACGCAGATGTCGACATGGCTGTCAGAGCCATGAAATTGGGAGCTGTGGAGTTTCTCACCAAGCCTTTTCGACCTCAGGAATTGGTGGATGCAGTGCAGCAGGCCCTGCACCGCGATGAAGGAATTCGACGGGAACGAAGCGATATCTCGCAGTTACAGCAGCGATACACAACCCTAACCGCGCGAGAACGCGAAGTGATGGCGCTATTTGTTTCTGGAATGCCTACAAAACAAATAGCCTCGAAGCTTGGTGTGAGTGAAGTCACCGCCACTGTCCATCGCGGGCACGTAATGCAAAAGATGCAAGCCGGTTCCCCAG
>JASHVE010000510.1 GCA_030039675.1 Acidobacteriaceae bacterium
GATCCGCACTATGCGCGCGTCCTGTGCGACCTCTCGCACGACAAAGGATTCAAGGTGCTCGTGGCGCCTACTGGCACTGACGCGCTTTCGCTCGCGCGTGAGTTCCGCCCTGCCGCGATTTCGCTCGACGTCTTCTTGCCCGATATGTTGGGCTGGACGGTGTTGAACCACCTGAAGCAGGATCCAAAGACGCGCCACATTCCTGTGCAGATGCTCACGCTTGACGAAGACCGGCATCACGGCCTCTCGCGCGGCGCGTTCGCCTTCGTCACCAAACCCTCCTCTCCCGCAGATCTCGACTTGGCGCTCACCCGCATCAAGGAGTATTCCCAGCCCCGCCGCAAGCGGCTGCTGGTGGTGGAAGACAATCCCGCCGAGCAGCTCAGCACCCGTGAGCTGCTCGGCCACGACGACATCGACATCGACGTCGTTGACTCCGGCAACTCCGCGCTGAGCGCGCTCGAGAGCGCTGACTACGATTGCGTGGTGCTCGATCTGCGCCTGCCCGATATGACCGGCTTCGAGGTCCTCGAGCGGCTGCGCGACACGCCCAGGCTAAGTGACCTGCCGGTCGTCGTCTTCACAGGAAGAGAGCTCACCGCCGACGAGGATGCACAACTGCACACGCTGGCGCGCAGTGTCGTCGTCAAAGACGTTGAATCGCCCGAGCGCTTGCTGGATGAAACCGCCCTGTTCCTGCACCGGGTCATCTCCAATCTGCCCTTCGAGAAGCAGCAGATGCTCGACAGGCTGCACGGGTCTGACGAGGCGCTGATCGGCCGCAAGGTGCTCGTCGTGGACGATGACGTGCGGAACATCTTCGCGCTCAGCAGTGTGCTGGAGCGCCGCGGCATGACGGTGCTTTCCGCCGGAACCGGGCGTGAAGCGATCGAAACCATTGAGTCGACGCCCGATCTGGCGATCGTCCTCATGGACATCATGATGCCGGAGATGGATGGGTACGAGACCATGCAGGTCATTCGCCAGAACCCGGCATTGCGGCGGCTGCCCATCGTCGCGCTCACGGCCAAGGCCATGAAGGGTGACCGTGAACGGTGCTTGGAAGCGGGAGCGTCGGAATATCTGGCGAAACCTGTCAATACGGAGCAGCTCCTGTCCGCACTGCGCATGTGGCTGCACCGTTGATCGTGTTGTTGGGGTCGGGGGAGAGGGATCGATGAGTGGGGACGAAAAAGCAAACATCTTGATGGTGGATGACCAGCCCGCCAAGCTCCTGAGTTACGAGGTCATTCTCGCCGACCTCGGAGAGAACCTGATCAAGGCAAGCTCCGCCAGCGAAGCGTTGAATGTTCTTTTGAAAACCGATGTTGCCGTGGTGCTGATGGACGTCAGCATGCCCGACGTGGACGGTTTCGAGCTCGCAGACGTCATCCGGCAGCACCCGCGCTTTCAAAAAACCGCGATCATCTTCATCTCCGGCGTTCACCTCAGCGACTCCGACAGAATTCAGGGATACCGGAGCGGAGCCGTTGACTACATCTCTGTTCCCGTCGTCCCTGAAGTGCTGCGCGCCAAGATCGGCGTCTTTGTAGAGTTGCATCGGAAGACGCGCATGCTCGAAGCTCTCAACCGGGAGCTGGAGCAGCGCGTGGCCGAACGCACCGAAGCACTGCGAAAGAGCGAAGCTGAATTCCGCGTGCGCGCTGAGTTGCTCGAGGTCGCGTCTGAAGTGATCATCGTGCGTAACCTGCAGGGTGCTATTCAATTGTGGAACTCCGGCGCAGAAAATCTCTACGGCTGGCGGCGCGAAGAAGTGATGGGCCACGATCTTCACCGCGTTCTGCAAACCGTCTTCCCGGTGCCTCGGTCGGAGATCAACGCCGCGTTGCGCGACCATGGCACATGGCAAGGCAATCTCGTTCAGATCACCAAGGATGGAACCGAGATCGTCGTCGCCTTTCAGGAGACATTGAACCATGAACAGAATGCAATTCTCGAGGTCGGCCGCGACATCACAGCGCAGCTGCGCGCGGAAGAGGCTCTGCGCGAGACAGAAAAACTAGCCGCCATGGGCCGCGTCGCCGGCATCATTGCGCACGAAATCAACAACCCGCTCGCGGCCATCACCAACATCTTCTATTTGCTCCGCAACCATCCGTCTTTAGACGAGGAAGCCCGCCGCTGTGCCGATCTGGCTGAACAGGAGCTGCAGCGCGTCAGCCACATCACCCGCCAGACCCTGAGCTTTTACCGCGAGTCCAAGCAGCCCATCCCCGTTGTTGTGCCCGAGCTGCTTGAAGACGTCTTGACGTTGCAGGAGCGCGCACTTCAGGTCAGTCGCATCACTCTGCGCAAGAAATATCACTGCACATGCATGGTGCAAGGTTTTCCGGTTGAGTTGCGCCAGGTCTTCCTGAACCTGATCAGCAATGCCATCCAGGCCATGCCCGACGGCGGTGTGCTGGGTGTCTACGTGCGCGAGATCACCGATTGGACCACGCAGCGCCGCGGAACCTCCATCTCGATTCTCGACACCGGCTCAGGCATCCGTCCTGAAGATGCGCGGCGCCTCTTCCAGCCCTTCTTCAGTACCAAATCCACAAAAGGCACCGGCCTGGGTCTCTGGATCAGCAAGGGCATCATTCAAAAGTACGACGGCCGCATCACCTGTCGCAGCTACCGGTACAACCAGAAGTGCGCCACATGCTTCCGGATCTTTCTGCCCGTCAGCTCGTCTGTGAATACGTCTGGAACCAGTGCTGCCGAGAACAGCAGTGCAGTGTACGAACCCTCTCGCATACCGCCCAACATCAACATGCTTCAAGAGGCACTCCAGGCATTCCGATCCTGACGGGAAATCGACGCCTTGACTACCCCGGTGCATCTTTTCCGTGGCAAACGGATGCAGGTGCCGCGGCAGCCAACGTATCTGCCTGTGGCCGCAGACACAGCGGCGGTTTCACAGTTGCGATCGCCTGAAGCCACTGCCGCAGCGCGACATCTTCCTCAAGAAAATGCCGCCTTCCGCAACTTCAGCAAGGGCACATAAAAGGGAGGCCGTGGCGTCGGCGCACTGTTGCTGGGCCGCCGTCATGACGGCAAGCTGCAATATGCCGGACGCTCTCGCACTGGGTTCACCGGGCAGACGCGCCGGCAACTGCGCGCAAAG
>JASHVE010000511.1 GCA_030039675.1 Acidobacteriaceae bacterium
ATGTATACGCGCGATCACTGTTTCAAGGATAACAGCGCAACGAAACTCTTGCGAAGAGCGCGCGGCTTGGCTTTATTTCGGAAGCAGGCTCCGCGCAATGGAATCGAGCACACCGTTGAGAAAATTGATCGATTCGGGCGCGGAGTAGCGGCGGCCGATCTCCAGCGCTTCATTGATCACGATGGGGAACGGCGTGCCTTTGAAGCCCACCATCTCCCCGACCGCCATGCGCAGCAGATTGCGATCCACGGCGGGCATGCGCTCCAGACGCCAATGCTTTGAGTGGTTTGTAATCAGCTCGTCGATTTTTTCCTGCTCGGCGGTTGCCACGCGAAAAAGATCCTCGGCAAAGCCGCGCACCTCCGGCTCGACCTCGTCTGCGGACTTCCAGAAGGTGGCGCGAACGTGATCGGGAGTCTGGCGTCCGATGTCGGCCTGGAAAAGCATCTGCATTGCCAGCTCGCGGGATTTGCGGCGCCCTGACGCGTGATGCGCGCCGGGGCTCAAGCCGGACCACCTTGGCCGAGCTTCCTGCGCAGACTCACCATTTCGATGGCTGCAACTGCCGCCTCGAAGCCCTTATTTCCCGCCTTTATGCCGGCGCGGTTGAGAGCCTGCTCGAGGGTTTCGCAGGTAAGCACGCCGAAGCTGTGAGGTATCCCCGTCTCCTGCTGCGACTGGCCGATGCCGCGCGCTACCTCGGTGTAGATGGCCTCGTAATGGGCGGTCTCGCCGCGCAGCAGGCAGCCGAGCGTGATGATGGCATCCACCTGGCCGGCGTTGGCAATCGTGCGGGCGGCGGCGGGAATCTCCCAGGCGCCGGGAACGCGCACCATCTGAATCTCCTCGCGCCGGGCACCGCTGCGCAGAAGCGCATCGAATGAGCCTTCCAACAGGCGGTCGGTGATAACAGCATTCCAGCGCGCGACGATGATCGCGAACTTCATTCCCTTTGCGGAGAGATCGCCTTCCAAAGCGACGGGCTTTCCCTTCAGAGGATCGGTCCAGGACCAGAAGCTGAACGCAAAGCCCGGCTCGGGCTCAACTGTGAAAAGATGGGACCTCCAATGCGTCTCGGCGATGGGGGTAAGCCGCGCAGAGGCTGCATCGCCTCCGTGCGCGCGGAGCCAGCTCTCGATTGTCTGATAGATAGCGTCCAGCGATGTGACTTCGACCAGAATCTCGGCGGTCGAAGGCATCGCGCCCTCCACGAACTCGAGGTTGCCCAGCGGAGCAAGAAAGGATGCACCGCGGCTTCCCTGCTCGTCCCACCCCTTGCCGGGCTCAAAGCCGAGCGCGGCAAAAAAGCTCGTGAGCTTGTCATAACTCGCCGCATTGCCCGCGGGACGCAGGAAGGATACTCCCTTGATCATGATTCGATTCTATCGTGTGGAACGGGGCCGTCCGTGCACCAGGCCGGCTCGTGAAAGCCTGCATACACCGCAAGAAACACCAAAGCCGGCGCTGGGCCGGCCCTGGTCGATGCAGCTTCAAACCACTCTGCCTGCTACGTGACGGAACGCGGTTTCACGGCTATGGCTGTAGCGGGAACGACTGTTCCAGTACCGGAATACACACAGCCCGCGTCAACGCCGCCGTTCGCGACCGGCGTGCAGGCGGGTAGATTGGGGCTGATCTGCTGCGTATCCGTCGGCGGTGTGGTTGCATTCACCGCCGTTGGAATGCTGATGTAGTGAATCTTGTTGTCGCCCGCGGTGGAGACGAAGAAGATCGTGTTATCAGGAGAGAATGCACCCACCAGCGGAGCACTCACCGCCGAGCCCCCGGCAAACGCAACGTAATTGAATGCCCCTGGCGCCCCGTTTGCAGCAGGAATGTAGTACGGCAGCAGAGCATTGGTGTTCGACGGCGAAGACGGTGTGTAGGTGACGAACGCAAGATTCGAGGCCACGGTTTGCGAAGCCGTATTCTGAGGCACCGAGCCGGTCACCACCTGATTCACCGCGGCGGCATTCACGCCGGCAATGGCCGCCTGGGTATACGTGCTCTGGATGGTAAGAGCGCCGAGCGTTTGCACCTGGTTTGGAGACGTGCCTGTCGTTGTCACCGGGCACGCGATCGGGGTGTAGATCGTAGAGCCAGTTGAGCTTGTAGCTCCCGCAGCCGTGGGAACCGTCACCGCAATGTCGTTCAACGTGATGCCGCCCCCTGCGGAAGTCGCGGAAAGAATGTGCTGACCATCCACGGTAGCGTCCATCACGTCAGACTGCACTGGCTCGGAATCGCCCAGGGGATAGAACTGGATGGTGCTGTTGTTGCCCACCGTACCGGTTGGGCACCAGGTGTGAGCTACCGTGGGATCGCCGCGCAGATATGCGCCTACTCCAGGAACCATGATGGCCGGAGTTTGCGCCATGACAGGAAGTGCCGTATTCGGCTCGGTGCTGCAGGTCGGCAGCACGCTGGCCGGCAGCGGGCTAGGCGGCAATGGCTCGGTCGTCCAGCCAGTATTCACGTTGTAGATGTAGAGCGTGTCGGTATGCCCGGTGATCAAGGGCGTCGAGCAGCTTGACGGCGTGTTCAGCTCAGAATTGTCGACAATGTACAGCGTCTGCGAATCCGGCGTCCAGGCTGCGGCGGCGCCCATGCCGCCGAAGGTCGTGAAGCCGCCGGCCGAAGCATTGTAAAGATAGAAGAGCTGGCGGGCCTGGTCGTTGATGAGCAACTGGGAATTGCTGGGCGAAACAGCCAGCACTACGCCGGGAGCGGTCGTGTCCTGCTTGGTGAGGGAGTTGCTCGTGGTGCTGTAGATCATCAGCTCACGCGCCGAACCAAAATAAAGGTTGTCGCCGCCACGGTCCATCATCATGGAATTGGGTACGTAGGGCAGACGCACGTTCGAACCCAGCGTGCCGGTAGTCAGTTCGATGGGCACGAAGTATTGCGACTGACCGGGCGCTCCAAACCAGGCAAAGTCGCTGGCTGTGCCCGGAACAGTGATGGTGACCGGGTTCGACGAAAGGGAAAGACCGGTGCCGTTTAAACCAAGTTCGTTGATGGGAGCCGGATTGCAGGTCGCAGGCTGGCAGATGGCGTTCACCGCAGCAGTGCCGGGAAAACTGGTCGTGATCGCGCCGGTACTTCCCACCGTAACGTCAATCGGGTTTGTCGATTGATAGCCAAGCGTAAGGCCGGTGATGGTTTGGCCCTTGGTGTCGTAGACCGTTGTCGTCAGATTCTGGGGCACGCCCTGGGCGATTGTGCCGGAAGTGGTACCGTTGGCCAGCGTCACGCTGATGGAAGCAGGCGGGCATGTAGAGAAGTACCCGGCCGACGAGCCCGAACCCGCAATCGAGGCCGTAATCGCGGTGGTCCCGGGCTGCTCGGCTGTGATCTGGTTGTTCGTCGAGTTGATCGTGGCTACTGACGAGGTTCCCACGGTAAAGTTCAGTGTGCCGATGGAGTTCACGCATTCGGGAACCGCGGTGGAGTTGGGCGCACAGAGCAGCGTTTGCGTGCCGTTCAGGTCATAGTAGGCGGCAGCATCAAGTTGCGACACCGTGCCCTGCGACTGGCACCCCGGCGGCCCGACGAGACTGATTGACGTAACGGGCGCATGGATATACACCTCAACCGGGTTCGACGTAACCGAGTCAGCCGCCGCCGTGATGTACGCGATGCCATAGGGCAGACCGCCGGTGGAGGGCAGCGGGTTGGGATAATTGCAATAGGTATAGTCGGCGATGCCGCCGCCGGTGTTGCGGTTCCAGGTTCCGGCACAGATATCGCCCGAAGGGGAGATGTCAACTAACTGGTTGTTCGTGGTGCCGTACGTATAGCTTTTTGAACTGACGCTGGCTGAAGTGTTTTTACAGGTGAAGGCGCTGGGACTTTGCGCCTGAATGGTTTGCCCGTAGGCCAGCGAGATGCCGGAGGTCTGCGGCTGCAGAACGATATACGACACATCGGTGTCTTTCTGACCGTAGCCAAGACCATTGCAATAATTTCCCGCCGGGTTACGCGTACATCCGGCGATGGAAACCCCAGCCGGAACGGCCAGGCTCACTAAAAAAACGAGGGTCAAAAACCGCCGCATGAATCCTCCCCGTCCCGCGTCAAGAACCGCGGAACGGTCTCTTCAGAACACGTGAAAAAAGATTGAGTTATAGCCGTCCGCATCCATGCGCAAAGATGAAATGCGGACGGTGTGGGTGCCCATACAACCCCGCTCCCGCGCAAGGTGTCGCTTGCCGCCGGGAGGATACAAGAGGCTCTCAAATACTCCAAGGAAAAAGTGTATCAGGACGGGCCCGCTTCTGTTGCGAATCTCTGCCCTGAATAGACTGCGCAGAGCGGAGATGGCGAGCAGATTCGGCCTCAGGAGCCCGACGGCATATATTCGGTAAACCACGCGACAGCGCGCTCCAGAACGTCGCGGCGATGATCCGGGTTGACAAATCCGTGCCCCTCATTGGGATAAACCACGAACTGAGTAGGCACGTTCAGGTCGCGCAGCGCGTGCCAGAACTCGAAGGACTGCGGTGCCGGACATTCCCCGTCCCGGTCGCCCACCACGATGAGAGTCGGCGTGTGCGCCTGCTTGATGAAATCAATCGCCGAGCTCCTGGCATAGACCGCCGGATCGTCATAGACCGAGGCGCCAAAATATGGAATCATCCACTGATCGATAGAGTTTTCGCCGTAATAGCTTAGCCAGTCTGAGATGCCGGCCCCGGCAACGGCGGCCTTGAAGCGCTGTGTCTGGGTAATGGCGAACATGGTCATGAACCCGCCATAGCTCCAGCCGTCCAGCCCGACGCGGTTCGGATCGATCGAGTACTCCGACTCGACTGCATCCAGTCCGGCGAGGATGCCGCGCAGGTCTCCGTAGCCGAAGTCCTTGCGGTTGGCCTGGGTAAAGGCCTCGCCCTGGCCGTAGCTCCCCCGCGGGTTGGGCATGAACACAAAATAGCCTAGGGCTGAAAAAGCCTCCGGGCTGAGCGGACTGCCGGTTCCCCAACGAGGAAGAACCGCCGATGCGGGGCCGCCGTGGACCTGCACGATGAGTGGATATTTTTTCGCCGGGTCGTATTCCTTGGGCAGCATCAACCAGCCCTGCACGTGGAATTTGTCGCTTGTCCACTCGACCGACACCGATTTGCCCCAGGATGGCTCGACACCGTCATTGAAGTGCGTGAGTTGCCGCGCCTTGCCGGCATGATCGATCCAGATTTCCGGCGGTTTGGAATATGAGCTGAAGACAAAGGCCTCGGTTCCGTCGCGAGCCACCGATTGCGAAGACATGAGCGACCCCCCGGAGATCGTGCCGCCAAACGCCTGTTCGCCCTCCTCAGTTACTCCACTGGCGCCGGTCGAGATCTCAAGCGACGGAATCAGGTGCAGCAGCCCGTCGCCGCCAATTTCGGTCAGATCAATGGAATCGTCGCCGTGGAGGCCGGAAACGTGGCTTATCGGATCCCAGTGGAACCACACGACCGTTGCATTCGGATCGGCGCAGCGTCGGGGTTGGCCGCCGCTGGCGGGAATGATGTAAAGATCGCCGCCTGTTACTCCCTGATCGCTCATCAGCCCGCCAATGAAGGCAATGTGCTTGCCATCCGGCGACCAGCGGGGCACCGCGATTTGCAAACCGTGCAGCGGACCGGAAATCTCAGCGGGAGCGAGGATGGACATCGCAGTTCCACCCACTGGCTGCGTGTACAGCTTGGCGACCCACCAGTTGTTTTCTCCCGGTGGGTCGGCCGCGATATAGGCCAGAGACTTCGCATCCGGCGACCAGTCGAACTCATAGACGTGGAGATTGGCGGGAGACACAAGGGCCGGCTCCATGGGCGCTGCAACGCCGGCCTGCACCACTGCGATGCGCTGGATCTCGATGCCCTCCTGTCCAATTACGCCGGACGGCCGCTTCATGGCCGCAAGCGCGCCGGCTGCGCGGGTCGCGCCCTCAACGTACAGGAACGCAATATACCTGCCGTCGGGCGCGAATACCGGCGAATGAACGTAGCCGTGCAGATCTGTAAGGCGAGCCGCGGGATTGCCGTCCAGATGAGTAAGAAAGAGGTTCTCCTGCGACTCAATCCCGTCAGACGCGCGTGCGCAACTGGAAAAGAAGGCCAGTGCTGTGGAATCGGGTGACCATGCCAGGTCCTGCTCTGTGCAGCGCGCATCGGCTGTATCGGAACCGCTTGCCCCGCTCGCCGTCACCCGCCGCCGTTTATCCAGATTGTCAAGCGGAGCTACGGAGATTTCCCCATCCTCGATCCAAGCCAGGCGTTTGCCGTCAGGCGAGATCGCCACTTGCTCAATAAGCTGGCCGTGGTTGAAGCCTTGCAGGACCGCTTCAAGGCGAGCCGTGGAGGCCGCAGTGGAGGCGTCTTGCGCAGCCGCAGCCAATGCAAACGCGCCCCCAAAAACAACAGCGGCAAAGGGGAAAATACGCGGCATTCCGAATCGCATGGGGAGATAGTAGCAGGAGCTAACAGCCCAGCGCGATTTTCCCGTGCCCGGCGATGGAGCCCGTTTTGAGCGATTGCAAAAAATGCACCGGGTTTGCAGATAATTTCCCCGGTTCGCGGTACGATCGATTTTGTTGAGCGGTAAAAGCGGCTAGAAGGCAGAAGCTGAAAATCAGCAGCTCCAAAGAGGTACGGCCCATGTGGCTGTACCTCTTTTCTTTTTGAGCGACGAACAAGGACGGTGCGCGTGAAGCTGGGCGAGCAATTAAGACAAATCTGGCGGCACACCCGCCGTGGCAGGCAGGCCTCATCATCGGATCTCGCCGCGGCGGCCGAGGCCGAACGGAAGACAATGGCCCTGCCGGCGATCCTAAGCCCCGCGCATTTTCCGGGTCGGCACCTGCCCAAGCCAACGCCCGTCAACCTGCGGCGGTTTGCCGAAACGCCCGTGGTGCGCCGGGCGATCAACGTGATCAAGGACCGCATTGCGGCGATGGATTGGCAGGTGCGCGTGCGCCGCTGTGTGGAAGCGGAAGACGTGGCATTCCTGCCGCGGAAGCTGCGAGCCCTGCGCAGAATCCTCGAAGAGCCAAATCCGGTGGACAGCTTTCGAACACTCGTCGAGCAGGCGATTGAAGACGCGCTGACCGGTGGATTCGGCGCGATCGAGATGGAGCCAACCGGCGACCCCGAGCGGCCGGCGATGCTGTGGCCCGTTGACGGTGCTTCGATCCGGATCAACGCAAAGTGGGATGGGCAGGAAGACTCGCCGCGTTATGCGCAGGCGGTGCCGGGACAGCTTGAATCGAGCGCGGTGGAGTTGCGCGACGATCAGTTGATGTATCTCCGAATGAATCCGCGCAGCTTCACGCCCTTCGGCCTCGGACCGCTCGAAGTGGCTTTCGAGACTGTGAACCAGTTCCTGAGCGCGCACCGGTTCGCGGGCAAGCTCGCGGCGAACTCCGTGGCGCAATACGCGCTGTGGCTGAACGAGGCTACGCCTGCGCAGCACGACCGGCTGATCCGCTGGTGGCAGGACGAG
This sequence comes from Acidobacteriaceae bacterium, assembly GCA_030039675.1. Taxonomy (GTDB): domain Bacteria; phylum Acidobacteriota; class Terriglobia; order Terriglobales; family Acidobacteriaceae; genus Telmatobacter. The sequence continues at coordinate 7,483 of JASHVE010000511.1, forward strand.
ATTGAAGGAACAGGCCGCGTGCCGCTGCTCTCCACTGAGCAAAAGCCGGAGGTACTGCGTTTTGCCCAAGGTACAGATGCGGACTTGCGCCTGGCCTGGCAGGAGTTCCTCATTCGCATGGTCGCGAATGCCTTCGGGCTGCCCCCGTTGATGCTGGGCCTCGAAGCTGACGTGAACCAATCAACCGCCTCCGAGATGGCCGATGAAGCGTTCCGCGGAGCAATATCACCGCTGGCAATGCTGCTGGCCGGACACATCACGCGAGACCTGTTCGCAAAGTGCATCAGATGGCGGGAGTTCGAATTTGTCTTCAACGAGCTGAGCGCGCGCGACGAGATGACTGAGCTGGCCGTGCAAGTGCAACTGCTGCAAGCTGGTGTGCTGACGGTGAACGAAGTGCGGGCAATGCGTGGACTGGGACCGATGGAGGCAGGGAACAGGGATTAGGGAACAGGGAACAGAAGACCGGAAAAAACAAGTCCCATTCGCTGAATGCGGGTGCGAAGCTTCGGGACAAAAGTGTCGGCTCCGCAGCCGTAGATGCTGTCTCCACACCTATTCCCTGTTCCCTATTCCCTGTTCCCTGTTTTTCCGGAGTGAATGCATGCGACTGGAAGCGATGGCGGTAAAGATTCCACACGTGGAAGGGCATCCCAACCGGGTGCCCTTCGAGGGCGTTTTGACGGTGGTGAATGCGGCAAGCGATAAGGCCCCGGCGGGCGCGCGTGGTCACCGCGTCATACTGCTGCGTGAGGCCGCGGAAACAGCTCTGCCTTCGCTGCTAGGTATGGCCGTTGATTACCGGCCGGGCTGGGATGGCCACGACGCGCGGCGCAAGATCGGGATCCTGACCGAAGCCGACGTGATCGGCCAGCGCCTAGTGGTGCGGGGCTATCTGTACGCGCGAGATTTTCCTGAGGTAGCGCAGGCCATCCAGGCGCATTCGCCCGAAGCACTGGGCATGAGTTACGAGCTGGCCGATGCACGCGTGGAAGATATGCGGGCCGAAGTCTGGAAGCTGACTCGCGTGACATTCACCGGCGCCGCGATCTTACTTCGGGAAAAAGCCGCCTATCGGGCAACGAGCTTTCGGATGGCGAGTTAGCGAGTTACTGGGCTAGCGGTCGACCGATTGCATCCCTGATGCGATGTAGCCAGCGAGCATTTGAACTGGCAGAAAGGAAACGCATGGAAAACAACGAGCAGGCAATTACAGAACGGCTCGAAGCTGCAGCAAGTTCACTGGAGCGTACATTGAGCCGCCTCGAAGAGCGTATAGCGGCGGTAATGGCGCTGTCCGGCGAAGTGGAGCGGATCACTGCAACAGTGGAGCAGAGCCGGCGCGAAGCCGAGCTGGCAGAGAGATTGGCAGCGGCAGAGCGCGAGCTGGCTGAGGTGAAATCGGCAGCAGCCCAGAACGCATTGCATCCGCTGCGCCGAACTGTGCCGGCATCTACTGCCGAGATGCTGGCCAAACATGGCATTGGCGAGGGCCCGGTCGATGTTCGCACGCTGGACGCTGCGCTCACCGGGCTGAGTCTCGAACAGCGGATTGCAGTTAAGAGCCAGCTGCTGCGCGCCGGCGCAATTGCATAAAAACCAGCTTTCAGTCTCAGCCATTAGCTTCCGGCCGAATAGCGGCGAGCAACGAGCGGAGTTGCGCCCGCAATAAGGCACAGCCGAACAGCCAACCGGAGCGGATGGTAGACCGGACGCACACACGGGATGCAAAACTGCCAGAACCTGGCGATACAGGATGGCAGCTCAAGCGGCCCCATGGAGGGGGTGGAGAAGCCTATGAACGCAACCTTTGCAGACATTCACGCAGCGGCGGATTACATCGGGCCGGGCGCTATTGAAGTTCCGCTCTATCAGACGGAGATTCTCGACATCTGCCGCCGTTCGAGCCCCTTCGGGCAACGCATCAAACAGGTGCCGGCCACTGGCCATCCCTCGCGGTTCTTTCAGGAAACGGCGATCCCCAATCCCGGCACCGCAGGCTTTGTGAACCCGCGCAGCATCACGCCTCCCGTCGTCAGCCCAACGCGCGTTGAGTTGAGCGTGCCGCTCAAAGCCATCGTGGCCCAGATCAACTACAACCTCTTCGATATCGAACTGGGCAATCAGCAGCAGCAGTTCGCGTATCTGCAAGCCAAGGACCTGGTGGACACGGTCAGCGGCGTGATGGTCACTCACGACGTGGCGCTGTGGAACGGCAGTGACACCAGCCTGAGCGCGCCCACAACCACGCAGTACATGGGTGTAACAGCGCAGATTGCTGGCGGTGGCAACACGGTGACCGTCACAACATCGATGAAGATCGTCGATACCATCAAGACAACCATCGCGCAGATGGTGGCCAACACCGGCTTCCGCGTGCGGCCCACGGCGATCTACGGCAATCCTGTCCTGCTCGACCTGATCGACCAGGAGATGAAGACCGACTACAACGTGGTGCTGAACACGACTCAGATCACGGCCGGATTCACGGTGAAGATGCTTTCCACCCAGGCCGGCGATCTGCCGCTGATTCCGGATTGGAGTTTGAGCTACACAGGCACGCCGGGATCGGGCAGCGCGGTCCTGCCAGCCTACAT
>JASHVE010000512.1 GCA_030039675.1 Acidobacteriaceae bacterium
ATCCAACCGCAAGATCTTCCTGGTTGACCATCGGCGTTATGTTGATGGCCTCCAGGAACTTGCCCTGTGCCTCGATCTGAGCAGAGTTGACACGGTGCGTGTAGATCGCCGTTGTCTCCGGCTTGGAGCGACTGAGCACGCTCTGGACAATCGGCAGATTCACGTCATTCGCTGCGAAGAACGTAGCCAGCGAGTGACGCAGATTGCGACCTTCAAAGCGACCTCGGCAGCCGGCCGGGATCACTCCAGCCTTCAGTGCCGCCGGACGAAGGTAGTCCTGCCCAGCCACACCTGCGGTTCTGGGTGTCTTGCCCCTGGTCTTGTTCGAGGCAAATACCCAGTCCGAGTCGTGACTACGGCGAGGCTCCCGACGCCAGGCCTTGAGGGCCCGGCCGAGCGCATGACGCACGCGGCCCGCGTCATGCTGTCTTTGTTCTTGGCGGCGGTCTCTTTGCCTTTCGACCAGCCTACGCGGACGTTGATCCGCCTCTTCTGCGAGCCGACGTCTCAGCGCCTGCTCACTCTGCGGTTCAACCGGAAAGGCAGTATAACGCCGGCAGATGATGACGCTTTCCATCCCTTGAGCCGCGTCAACGCTGAGCTCGAACTGATTCAGCTGTTGATTTGTTTTTTCACAAGGAATCTTCTTGACAAGGTGAGGATGTCGGGATAGATTGCTCGATAAATTGGGCCCTGTAAAACTCTGCCACCGGAGGTTCTCATGGCTGAGGAGAAAAAGGGACGCCCACAGGAAGACGCCATCCTTGCCCGCCTGAAGGGATCAGGGCAGACCCCGACCGGGGTCACCAGCTTCGTCGGCTTACTCGGCAAAAGCCCCAAACCAGGATACTGGCTCCTCTACCTCAGCCTGGACATGAGCCGGTCTGTGGAGATCAACGAAGACGACATTGTTCACTCTGAGCAGCTGCCCGCGGAACGCTCGCCGTTTGGAAGCCTGGGCGGCACAAGGGTCTTCGTCAAAAAAGACGCGCAGGTAACGAGCGTCCAGACTTCGTCGCAAACGAAAGACGCCAGCGCCGCCGCTGACGAGTTCGATCTCGACATTCGGCTGGGCGGAGGTGCGGGTGCGCCTGCGCCGGCAATCAACACCGTCCTTCCACAGGATCCTGCGGGCAGAGTGGGATGCGTGGACACTAATGTCACAGCTTGCTCGCCCTGTCAGACGCGCTACCAGACCCTCTGCCTGGGGACCTGCAAGGAAACCTGTGCGGTCACGTGTCACACCTGCAATACACTGTGCGCCCAGCATACTTGCGCAAACACCTGCGCCAACACTTGCCCAAACACCTGCGCCAACACTTGCGCAACCTGCAATACGCAGTGCGGCCAGAATACTTGCGCAAATACCTGCGCGGCCACGTGCCACACCTGCAACACGCAGTGTGGTCAGCATACGTGTGCAGTCACGTGCGTAAACACCTGTGCGAACACTTGTCACACCTGCGTTACGTGTGTGCAAACGTGCGTCGCGTGCACCCATGCAACGTGCCTACCGCACTGCTCCCCACAGTGACGGGTGACTTCTTTGGCAGGCGTTCCGGTTAAAGTCTGGAAACCCGTCCTCAGTGAAGATCTCGCGGCCACGGCGCTGTCCGTGGCCCGAGTTGTCTCCAGCAGGCTCGGATCTCGCGAACAAGTAGCGCAAGCCGTTGCACTGGCACACAGCCAGAGCGGATTCGCGCAGTATCTTTCCTGGACGCCCTATGCAATTGCACAGGGCGATGCCGGATTGTCGATCCTCTGGAGCTACCTTGACTCCTGCTTTCCTTGCGAAGGCTGGGACATCAAGGGGAAAGAATTCCTTGAACTGGCGGTCCGTGGCGCCGAGTCGAACTCCTATCTTCCTTTGAGTCTTTTTTCCGGCCTCACCGGGCTGGCCTTTGCGGCATGGCAGTTGTCCCGTGAGGGCACACGGTACCGCGGGTTGCTCGCCAAGCTTGACGAAGCGATTGTGCCGCAGACTATAGCTTTGGCCAGCGGTATCCGGCAGCGCAACGGAGTGAACGTAGGAGACTTCGACGCCATTTCGGGGCTCAGCGGCGTGGGCGCGTATTTGCTCTGCCGACGCGGCCGGCCTCTCGCCATGAACGCCTTGGAGGCAGTGATGAAGGCGTTGGTGAATCTTCTGGAAGAAGACGGCGTCCCGCGCTGGCACACCCCAAGCTCTCTGCTCTACGACGACGAGAGCCGGCAGACCTACCCGGACGGCAACCTGAATTGCGGATTGGCACACGGCGTTCCCGGAATCATTGCGTTCCTCGCTTTGTGCTTGCGAGAGGGTTTGAGCACGGCGGGCCTGCCGCAAGCGCTGGAGCGCACCGCGGACTGGATTTGCCAGAACAGAGCAGATGATCCCTGGGGTATGAACTGGCCCAACGCAATTTCGCTGGAGCAGGCGGAAACCACGGCAGGAAGGATGTTGTGGGTTGGAAGCGCCGCGTCGGCTCCCTATGGTCCGGGGCGCTCGGCGTGGTGTTACGGATCGCCGGGCATAGCGCGCGCTCTTTGGCTGGCAGGAGATGCCCTGGACTGCAGCCGCTATCGTAATCTTGCGATCTCTGCCATGGAGGCTGTTTTCCGCCGGCCGGTTGAAGTGCGCGGAATTCCCTCGCCAACCTTTTGCCATGGCATTTCCGGTTTGCTCGAGATAACCCTGCGCTTTGCCAACGACACCGGCGTCGCGCTATTTGCGGAAGAAAGCTGCAGACTGACTGAGCAGCTACTCGGCTTGTACTCTCCCGATTTTCTTCTGGGCTTCCGCAATATTGAAGTGGCCGACCGTGAAGTCGATCAGCCGGGCCTGCTCGACGGAGCTCCCGGGGTTGCGCTCGCGCTGCTTGCGGCTGCCGGCGAAGTTGAACCAAGCTGGGATCGTCTCTTCTTACTGTCCTGACGGCTGGCTGCCATGAAACCCGCATCCGTTGTCGAACCCGCGAGTACACAACCGAGGAGCAGCGCTACCGCGCTCGCCCCTCTCTATGTTCCGCTTGATTTCGTCCTGGTTCGGAGTCCGCTGTTGCCGGTTGAGGCTTACCTCGACTTGCCTGACGAGCAACGCCAACGGGCCCTGCTCGCTGACCCAATCGTGAGGCGGGCCCTGGTCGTCGGCAGCACCTCACTGCTGAACGCGATGCAACGCTACGATCAGGGCGGATTGAGCTCGCGCGATGCCGATCGCATGCGCTCAAAGTTACTGCGGTATCAGATTCGGATGTCCACCAGGCCAACTCCGTTTGGACTGTTTGCCGGAGTTGCACTGGCTTCCTGGGGTGAGAGGACGGATCTCGAAATTCAGTCCACTTCTGCCCGCATCAGAACGCGCCCCGATATGGGGTGGCTTATGAAGCTTGTCTTCGCGGCAGAAGCGGACGCTTCAGTTCGTAAGCACCTCAGGTTCTCGGCGAACCCGCTGTCGGTGATAGAGGCTGGACGAGTCATGCTACCGGAACGGGCTCCGACGGCGGCCGTCGTTCGCGGCTCTCCGGTCTCAGTTCGAGCTACCGGCGTTGTGAAGCGGGCGCTGACTCTGGCTCGAGCGCCAATCGCTCATGATGAACTGGTTTCGCGTTTGTGCAGTGAGATTCCATCCGCGACAGTTGAGAAGGCTGAGAAACTGCTTGCCGACCTGTGGGAACAGACGTTCCTGCTGACGGACCTGCGTCCACCGCTGACTCACGTCAATCCCGCCGGCTATGTTCGCGAACGTTTGGCAGCGATCCCGGCGGCAGCCAGGTTCGCTACCCAGCTCGAAGGCTTGCTCGACGCATCCGCTGACTGGGATGGCCTTGAAGCCGAACCGGGCGTGGCCGCGTTTAACCAGGTGCTCGAGAAAGCTGGAAAACAGAAAGAAGACGCGCCCTCGCCTGTCCAGGTGGACATGGCGCTGTCAGTGGCAGGGCGGATTGGGAAGGCTGTCGCAACCGAGGCTGCGCGCGCGGCTGAGCTGCTTCTGCGGCTAACGCCGGCTCCTCTCGGAATGCCGTCGCTGGCGTCGTATCGCCAGGCATTTCTCAGCCGCTATGGGCATGAACGCGAGGTGCCATTGCTGGAAATGCTCGATCAGCAGCGCGGACTGGGCCCGATCGCGAATTACGGTTATTCTCACGGAGGCATGGATCAAGCCCGGGCTGCGAGCCGCTCGCAGACTCTGCTGCATCTGGCCACCTTTGCGCTGCACGGTCATCAGCGGGTTGTCAGGCTCGATGAAAAATTGCTGTCGCGTCTCGAAACCTGGGCGCCGAAACAGAACACAGCGCCATTATCGCTGGACATGAACATCCTGGTAAGCGCCCGTTCGACGGCGGCAATCGACGAGGGCGATTTTGAGGTAGTGGTTGGTCCAAATCTTGGAGCGCAAGCGGCGGGCCGTAATCTCGGACGCTTCGCTGACCTGCTCGCGCCGGATGGTCCCGCTGCGTTGGAGCAGGTGGCCGCGG